>JAAYYX010000185.1 GCA_012515135.1 Clostridiales bacterium
AATATATCACTTTTGAATGAAAAATATTCTCTTTTTCATTTGGGACTGGTTTCTTATTCTGAAGGGATATCGGAAAGTGCCAGGGGATCCTCGGCACTGAAAGAAGGTGCAGCTGAACTTTATCAGAAAACATCAGGAATACCTTCTTTGATATCAGAAAAGATAGAAAGTGCCATTTCAGAATATGATAAATCAGACTACAGAGCCACATCCTTTGTTTCAAAGAAAAACACAAAAGTCAGTATGGTGCAGTTTGTCATCAGGGCAGACGGCATAGAAAAAAAGGATAACTGCTCAAAATGCGGCACTGCAGATAAAAGATCCCCGGGCAAAAATGCCGGGATCAAAAATGGCATACAAGGAATAACAGAAAGATTCAAAGCGCTTTTTTAGCCCATGGGATAAAGGAGCACAGCTGCCTTTTTTTGAAAACAAAAAAAGGCATAAAAAGCTCATCGCAGCCACAAAATTCTTGACCAATCCATTGAAATGCCCTATACTTACTTCATAATCTAATATAAGGCGAAGAGTGGGAGGAGTAGGAGAAAAAACTGCCCATCAGAGAAGGAGGTCCCTGGCTGAAAGATTTCCGGGAAAAGAATTTTTCGAAGGTTGCCCATGAGCCTTGCAGTTTAAAGAGTCGTATGTATCATACTGATATGTATGGAATAAAGGTGGTACCGCGGAAAATATTTCGTCCTTTTATTGCCAAAAGCATTAAAAGGACATTTTTTTATAAAAAAGGAGCACATAAAATGACAGAAAAAGAAATCAATATAGCCAAAACCTATGACCCAAAGGATTTTGAAGAACGCATATATGAGAGATGGGAAAAAAGCGGAGCTTTCAAAGCTGAAAGAGATCCGGACAAAACTCCTTATACTATAGTTATGCCGCCGCCCAACATCACAGGGCAGCTGCACATGGGACATGCCCTTGATCAGACCCTTCAGGACATACTAACAAGATGGAAGCGTATGCAGGGATTTTCTGCTCTTTGGCTCCCGGGAAGCGATCATGCCAGTATTGCCACGGAAGTAAAGGTGGTAGAAAAAATCAGGGAAGAGGAAAGCAAGGAAAAAGAAGAAATAGGCAGAGAAGAGTTCCTGAAAAGAGCATGGGAATGGAAAAAAGTATACGGCGGTAAAATAACGCGTCAGTGCAGGAAACTCGGCGACTCATGTGACTGGAGCAGAGAGCGGTTCACCATGGATGAGGGATGCAACAAAGCAGTAAATGAGTTTTTTGTTCATCTTTACAACAAGGGGCTGATATACAGAGGTAATCGTCTAATAAACTGGTGCCCGGAATGCGGCACATCTATTTCGGATGCCGAAGTAGAGCATGAAAACAAAAAAGGCGCTTATTGGTATTTCAGATATCCGTCAAAGGACGGGGGAAAAGATATGGTCGTGGCCACATCAAGGCCGGAGACCATGTTCGGTGATGTGGCGATCGCAGTGCATCCGTCGGATGAAAGATACAAGGAAATGGTAGGCAAAAAAGTCCTTCTTCCCATAGTGAACAGGGAGATACCGGTCATAGCAGATACTTATCCCGATCCGGAAAAGGGGACAGGTGCCGTAAAAATAACTCCGGCACATGATTTTTCTGATTTTGAAGTGGGGGAAAGACACGGCCTTGAAAGATTGTCCTGCATAGATGAGGACGCAAGGATGAATTCCCTGGCAGGCAAATATGAAGGAATGGACAGATACGAATGCAGAAAAGTCTGGGTCGCGGATCTTGAAAAGGGCGGATATCTTGTAAAAACAGAAGAAATAGAAATACCCATCGGAGGATGCTACAGGTGCAGCACGGCAGTTGAACCAATGCTTTCTGATCAGTGGTTCGTGGCAATGGAGGAACTGGCAAAACCGGCCATAAGAGCTGCAAAAGATGGTGAACTTATACATGTGCCCGAGAGATTTGAAAAAACATATCTGAATTGGCTGGAAAACATAAGAGACTGGTGTGTTTCAAGACAGCTCTGGTGGGGACACAGGATCCCGGCATGGTACTGTGAAGATTGCGGAGAGATAAATGTTGCCGTCAATAAGCCTGAAAGATGCAAAAAATGCGGCAGCAAAAGGATGCATCAGGATGAGGATGTCCTTGACACATGGTTTTCATCGGCATTGTGGCCCCTCTCGACTCTGGGCTGGCCAGATGACACAAAGGATCTGAGATATTTTTATCCCACATCGACCATGGTAACAGGATATGACATCATATTCTTCTGGGTAGTAAGGATGGTCTTTTCCGCCATGGAAATAACAGGAGAAGTTCCTTTTAAACACGTATTCATACATGGGCTCGTAAGAGATCATGATGGTCGTAAAATGAGCAAGTCACTGGGAAATGGCATCGATCCCCTGGAGGTCATAAATGAATTCGGTGCGGATGCTTTGAGATTCATGCTGGCCACAGGCATAACTCCCGGGAATGACATGAGATTCCAGGAAGAACGTCTTCAAATGGCCAGAAACTTTGCCAACAAACTTTGGAATGCATCAAGATTCGTCATAATGAATATCAAAGATGAAGAGGGGAAGTTCCTTCCCGCTGTGCCCATAGTTGCTGAAAACGAAAGACTCCTTCAGCCGGAAGACAAATGGATCATATCGACCACAAACGAGACAATAAAAAAAGTCACAGAAACCATGGAAAAGTTCGATCTGGGACAGGCAGGTCAAAAGGTATATGAAGCCATATGGAACCAATACTGTGACTGGTATATCGAGATCGCAAAAGGGAGGCTTTACGGCAGTGACGACGAAGAAAAAAAAGTTGTAAGGGGAGTACTGCTTTTCATATTGAAAGATATGCTGAAAATACTGCATCCTTTTATGCCTTTCATAACCGAGGAGATATGGGGAGCTCTTCCGGGCAACGAGGACACAAATGAAGATCCTTCGAAGTTTCTTATGAAGACCCTCTGGCCTTCCTATGAAAACAAAGAGCTTTATCCGGAAGAAACAAAAAAGCTTGAAATGGCCATGGAGATAATAAGAGCAGTAAGGAACATAAGAGCAGAAGTTGAGGTCCCGCCCTCAAAGAAACTGAGTCTTGTGATACTCTCTTACGGAACGGCAATGGAAACTGCAAGATCAGGGGAAAGGTACATAAAAAAACTGGCAAATATAACGAACATATCATTTATTGAGGATAAAGAGGATATTCCCGAAGATTCCATGTCTTCGGTTACCGGAGGGGCTGAAATATTCATACCTTCCGATGATCTTATTGATTATGATGAGGAAACAGCAAGACTGACAAAAGAAAAGAACAGGCTAAAAAGTGAGGTACAGCGAGTAGAAAAGAAACTGGCTGATCCGGGATTTGTCAGCAAAGCACCGAAAGAGGTCATATCAAAGGAAAAAGAAAAACTGACCAAATACGTATCAATGCTTGACAAAGTCTGTGAAAGGCTTGTTTATGCAGAAAGTAAAAAGAAGAAATGAACGCAGAACAGAAAATAGCAAAATTCAAAAGATTCGGTAGCGTGCTGGGTCTTGAAAGAATAAAAAAACTCATGGAACTGCTGGGAGATCCCCAGGAAGAACTTAGGATCATACATGTGGCCGGGACCAATGGAAAGGGATCTGTGTGCAGGTTCATATATGAGGCGCTTAGGGCGAACGGTTATAGGGCAGGTCTCTATAACTCGCCTTTTGTTGAGGATTTTTCCGAGAGGATCGAATATGACGGGAAGGGCATCCCAAGGGATGAACTGGAGATCTGCACTGACCGGGTGATAGAAAAATCCCGGGTAATGATGCAAAACGGGTATGATTCTCCTACGGAATTTGAGATACTGACGGCAGTGGCATTTTTGTATTTCAGCAGGATGAAGCCGGATCTTGTGGTGATGGAAGTTGGACTCGGAGGCAGAGGAGACTCTACTAATATCATAAAAAATCCTTTGATATCGGTGATAACCTCTATTTCCCATGATCACGGGGACAGATTGGGGAACACGATCAGAGAAATAGCTTCTGAAAAAGCCGGAATAATCAAATCCGGTGCCCCTGTCGTTATAAATGTGAAAAGGGAAGCAAAGATATTGCTTCAAGAGGTCGCCCGTCAAAAAGGGAGCAGTATTTTTGATGCGGGAGAAGCAAAGCCCAGGATATTGGAATGCGGTCCCCACGGAAGTATTTTTGATGTTATGCTGAATGATACTGAATATAAGGGAATAAAGCTGAAAATGGCAGGACGGCATCAAATCGATAACGCTTTGACAGCTCTTGCAGCTATTGAAATTTTGCACAAAAATAGTATAATAAAAGTCAACCCTGAAAAAATCCGTAAAGGCATGGAAGAGGCATTTATGAAAGGCAGATTTGAAGTCATAGACATTGGCATACCATGTGTGCTTGATGGTGCACATAATGTTGACGGGATGGCAAAACTGACAGACAGCATCGGAAGATTTTTCCCGGACAGAAAGCCTCTTTATGTGATCGGCATGATGGCGGATAAGGATGTGGATGGTATCATATCCATACTTGCAGATTCGGCCAAAGATTTTATTGCCACAGAGCCTGATAACAGCCGCAGACTAAAAGCAGAGATCCTTTGCGGGAAACTTGCAGAAAAAGGCGCGGTATGCCATGCGGTTCCGGATGTAACAGATGCCTTTTTTGAAGCACAAAAGAGAAAAAACGGATTCGGACTGATGGTTTTTGCAGGGTCATTGTATATGATCGGCGATATAAGAAAAAACTTTGGGAGGATATCAGACAATGGCAAATGAAAAAAGAAAAAAAGTGCTGCTCTTTTATAATCCCCACTCCGGTGACGGACTGTTCAAAAATAACCTGGACTTTATAATTGAAAAAGTACAGGCAAAGGGTATGCAACTTATCCCGGTAAGAGCAGCCAGGGACAATATGATAGAAAATGCCTTTGAAAGCATAAAACAGGAAGACTACAGGCAGGTAATAGTGGCCGGCGGTGATGGAACGATCAATATATGTGTGAATTCAATGATCCGAAATAATGTTGATCTTCCGCTGTCGATTTTCCCTGCGGGAACTGCAAACGATTTTGCCTATTACTTCGGTCTGCCTCATGATATCGAAGATATGCTAAGAATAGCCATGGGCGAAAACTATACATATGCTGATGTGGGAAGATGTAACCAAAAATATTTTGTTAATGTGGCTGCCATGGGAACGCTGGTGGATGTGAGCCAGAAAACAGATCCCAACCTTAAAAACACCATCGGGGTGATATCATATTATCTTAAGGGCCTTTCGGAGGTGCCAAACCTGAAACCGTTACCGATAAAACTCATAACGCCCGAAAAAACATATGAAGAAAACATGTATTTCATGGTAGTAATGAACGGAAAATCTGCAGGAGGTTTCAAAAAAATATCTCCGGATTCAGATATAAACGATGGCAAGCTGGATGTTATTCTTTTCAAAGAGATGCCTATAGTTGAGCTCATACCGCTACTGGTAAGCATATCCCAAGGCAGGCATCCGAAACATAAAAAAGTCCTGGCCTTTCAGACAGAAAAGCTGAGGCTGGAATCTGACGTTGAAGTGCCGACGGATGTGGATGGTGAAAGAGGAGAGAAGTTCCCTCTGGATTTCGAAGTGATACATAAAAAACTGAAAATATTTACTGAAACCAATAATATAAAGGAGAAGGATGCTGGAAACAAACGCAGACTATAACAGCCTGAAAGAGTTTTTTATAAAAAACGGTCTTGAATATGAGGATGACGAAAAAGTCGATGATCACATCGTTTGTTCGTGGCAGATAAGGGAAGGCCAGAAGCAAAGTATAATTGCGGGAGCCCTGCTCATTAAGAGTAAGGGCGAGTTTATCCTGGACGGAATAGCCGTTTCGCAAAGTTACAGGAAAAACAGGAAAGGTTCACTCCTTTTGGGTGAAGTAATAAAAAAAGTCAGGCAGATGGGAGGAAGAAGGATGTACCTTACAGCAAAGGTTCCCGATTTTTTCAGGAAGGCAGGATTTGAAACGATATCCTTCCAAGATGGTCCGGATTATTTCGACTGTTTGTCATGTCCCCAGTACGGCAAAAAATGCCGACCTGAGGTAATGGTTCTGGAGGTGGAAAATGAGAATAATTCTTGACGGAATGGGGGGAGACAATGCTCCTGCGGCAATTGTGGAAGGAGCAGTTAAAGCGGCAGAAGAAATAGAAGATGAAATATATATAATAGGCATCGAAAATATTATTAATGAAGAACTGAAAAAATATAAATATGATGAAAACAGGATACGTGTATTCAATGCCGACGAAGTAATAAGCAATCAGGAGGCCCCGGTCAAAGCAGTAAGAACAAAAAAAGGGTCATCCCTTGTAAAAGGGATTGGGATGCTTAAAGAAGGAGAAGGAGATATTTTTATTTCTGCCGGATCAACAGGTGCCCTTATGGCCGCAGGCCTTTTTACCCTCGGCAGGATACCGGGAATAGACAGACCTGCCATTGCCGCCATATATCCAATGATGGGAGGGATACCATCTCTTCTGGTCGATGCCGGTGCAAACTCCGAGTGCAAACCTGATAATCTGCTGGAATTTGCCATAATGGGAAGTATATATATGGAAAAGGTGATTGACAGAAAAAATCCCAGGGTCGGACTTGTAAATATCGGAGAAGAAGAGAACAAAGGCAGCACACTTACAAAGGCCGCCCATGAACTTCTTGACAGAAGTCATATTAATTTTATAGGCAATGTGGAAGCCAGAGATGTGCCAAAGGGTGTTTGCGATGTTATCGTATGCGATGGCTTTGTGGGCAATGTCATATTAAAACTGACAGAGGGACTGGCATGGAACATACTGAAGCTTCTTAAGAAGAAATTCACGGAAGGGGCAAAGGCAAAATTGGGTGCGGTTTTTCTTGCAGGCAAGATGAGAGAGCTGAAAGCCGAATTTGATTATTCCGAATACGGAGGGGCTCCCATACTGGGCGTAAAAGGACCCCTCATAAAAATGCATGGTTCTTCGGGAGCAAAAGCTGTGAAGAACACGATAATAAAAAGCATACCATATGCTGAAAAAAAGGTAGTAGATACTATTCAAAATGCGGTTTTGGATATTGAGGAGATAATCATAAGTGAACAGGACTGAATTTCAGCAGCTGATAGGATATTACTTCAAGGATATAGAGTTGTTTGAAAAAGCATTGACTCACAGCTCTTTTTTCCGCGGAAGAGGCATGGGACCCGGCAAGGACAATGAGCGCCTTGAATTTCTGGGAGATGCTCTTCTTGATGCAGTTATCAGTGAAGAACTTTACAAAAGGATGCCCTCGGGAGAAGAAGGAAAACTTTCAAAAACAAGGGCCCTTGTGGTCTGTGAGACTTCTCTTGCCCAAATAGGCAATTCTCTTTTTATCGGGGATATACTTCGTCTTGGAAAAGGAGAAGATATAAGCGGAGGAAGACACAGGGATTCCATTATAGCCGATGCAGTGGAAGCGGTCATAGGAGCAGTATTCCTTGACGGGGGATTCGATGCCTCCAAGAAGGTCGTGCTGCCTCTATTTGAAAAAACCCTGAAAATGGCCATGGACGGAAAACTGAAAAGTGACTACAAATCTGAATTTCAGGAAATGGTGCAAAGCAGCGGAACCGCCGAAATAGGCTATGTTCTTAAGCGGGAGGAAGGCCCGGATCATGACAAAACTTTTTATGTAGATCTTTTTGTGGACGGACAGGAAGCCGGTAAAGGCACCGGTAAAAGCAAGAAAGAGGCCGAGCAGAATGCTGCAAAAGAGGCTATAGCAAGGAGAAAACAGAATGTATTTTAAGCGTATCGAAATGCAGGGATTCAAGTCATTTGCAGAACCTGTTACTATCGAGTTTGATAAAGGCATAACATGTGTAGTGGGCCCCAACGGAAGCGGGAAAAGCAATATAAGCGACGCGATAAGATGGGTACTTGGAGAACAGAGCCCCAAAATGTTAAGGGGCGGCAAAATGGAGGATATCATATTTGCAGGAACATCCAGCAGAAAATCGAGAGGTATGGCAGAAGTCACTCTTGTAATAGATAATTCAACGGGCATACTGCCCATAGATTACAATGAGGTCGCCATAACAAGAAGGATGTATCGCTCGGGAGAAAGCGAGTACGCAATAAACAATAACCAGTGCAGGATGAGGGACATAAGGGAGCTCCTTATGGATACCGGCATAGGTGTTGATGGATATTCACTTATAGGCCAGGGGCAGATAGCTGATATAATAAGCAACAAGTCAGACAGCATCCGTGATATTTTTGAAGAAACTGCCGGTATAGTAAGCTACAGAACAAAAAAAGCGGAAGCCGAAAGAAAACTTTCATCAACAAACTCAAACATGGAAAGGGTCAATGACATAATAAGGGAGATAGAGGGAAGGATAGGCGGACTGAAGGATGACAGCGAGAAGGCTGCATTATATCTTGAACTCAGAGACAGATATAAAGAACTTGAAATAAATATAACACTTAAGAATATAGAAAACATCGAAAGAAAAAACCGGGAATTCAAGGATGATGCCGGAACCCTCCAAAATGAGATTGAAGAAATCAGAACCTCCGCAGACGAGATAGAAAAAAATCTGGGGAAAGACAGAGAAAAAAACGAAGAGCTGGAAAAACAGTGTAATGAAAGAAGAGCCAGGCTCCTTGATATAATAGAAGAAATAAATTCGCTGGTGAACAGAAGTGAAGTAAACGGTGAAAGGCTTGCTTCCATAGAGAAGAACAACAGAAGGCTTCTTATGGAAATAGCCGCATTAGAAGAAAAGCTCAGCAAAGAAAAAAAAGATTCAAAGGAACAGTTTGAAAGCAAAGAACGCATTGAAAGAGAGCTTGCCCTGCTTTCCGATGCCCTGGAAGAGAAGATAGCAGATCATGCCGGGATATATGAAGCATTAAATAAAAAAACAGAGGAAACAGAGCAACTGAAGGAAAGACTTTTCAGACTTCACGGGGATATAAGCTCAAAAAAAGCGGAAATGAAGAGCCTTCAGAATCTGAAAGACACATTGAAGAACCGCCGCGTGGAAGTGCTTGAACAAAAAGAAAACGGAGAGAGCCACAGCATAAGTGCAACCTCTGCCCTAAAAGATGCAAAGGCCAAAAGAGATTCATTAAGCTCTGAAATGGACAGAATAAGAGAAGATATCGAAAAAACAAGAAAGAGCTACAATGATATCATCCAAAACGAAAGGTCTCTTGCAGGGAAACTTGAAGAACTGAAAATAGAAATAAGCAGGCTTTCCTCCAGAAAAAAGACAATAGAAGAAATGGAAAGCAATTATGAGGGTTACAACAATGCAGTGAAGTTCATAATGAGATCAGAAACAGGAGGGATACACGGTGTTGTTGCGGAGCTTATAAATGTACCCGAAGGATATGAAGTGGCAATGGAGACAGCTCTTGGAGCAGCCCTTCAGAACATAATATGCGAGAATGACATAGCAGCAAGGGAAGCAATAAATCAGCTGAAACACAATAAAGCAGGCAGACTTACTTTTCTTCCCATGAACTCCATAAGGCCCGGAAGAAAAGAAAACCGGGATGATCTGATAAAAATGCCCGGTTTTATGGGTTATGCAGTAGACCGGATCGGCTTTGATCAAAAATACAAAAGTGTGATGGACTACCTGCTGGGCAGAGTCGTAATAGCAGATAATATGGACAATGCTATACTTATGTCAAAAAAGACGGGCGGCGGCTTAAGGTATGTGACCCTTGAAGGAGAAATAATAAATTCAGGAGGGGCAATAACAGGAGGCAGATACAAAAACAAAACAGCAAATCTATTGGAAAGAAAAGCGGAAATCTTCAAAATGGAAACACGCCTTAAGGAAATGAGTTCCGAAAAACAAAAACTTGAAGAGGACCAGTCGGCCATGCGCAGAGCTCTTGAAGAAAAACTGGTGGTGATAAAAGAGAATGAAGAGATTTTCAGAGAAAAAGAACGAGAATTTTTTGCCGGTGAAAATGAAGTAAAAGTAATGCAGACAGCCCTTGATGACTTTGAAAACAGCAGCGAAAAATGGCAGAGAGAGCTTGCAAATATAGACAGAGAACAGGCGCTTTCTGATGAGACAGTCAAAAAACTGGATATAGAATCAAAAGAACTCGAAGGAGAAATCAAAAAAACAGAAAGAGAAATCGAAAATCTGTCGGAAATGATCGAGAAAGAAAAGCAAACGGCGGATGCCGCAGGAGAAGAAATAACCGGGGCAAAGATCGCACTTGGTGCCGCAGAAAGTGAAAAAACAAAAATCGATGCCATTGTGAACAGAATAAATGAAACTATAAATGAGGCAGAAAAAGAAAAAGAGATAAAGACCGGCGAACTGGAACAGCTGAAAAAAGAAAGGGAAAGTATTCTTTCGGGAGTCAGCAGCAATGAAGGTCTGGTACATGATAAAGAAGAAGAAAAAGAACGTTTAAGCAAAGAGATTGAAGAAATGGACGCTGAAAAAAGCAGCACGGGCAAAAGGATGGGTCTGGCTTCTCAAGAAAGAGAAGAACTGCTCAAAAAAATAACAGCATTGCAGGACAATAAGTATGAAGCCGAGATAAGGATAGCAAGACAGGAAACCCAGCTGGAAAACTATAAGGAGAAACTTTGGGAGGAATTCGAGACATCCTACATTCAGGCCATAGAGTTCAAGAAACAGGATTTTATAATGGCTCCTGCAGTAAAAGAAAACAGAGAAATAAAAACAAAGATCAAAGAACTGGGAGAAGTGAATGTTGGAGCGATAAAGGAGTACAAAACAGTAAAAGAAAGATATGATTTTCTTAACGGACAGAAAAACGATATTGAGACATCCATGAATGAACTCCTAAAGATCATAGAAGACATGGACAAAATAATAAAGGCAAGATTCAAAGAGAGTTTCGATCGGATAGCTGAAAACTTTGAACTTGTTTTCAAAGAATTTTTCGGTGGAGGGACGGCTAATATAAGGCTTGATAACGAAGAAGATCCCTTGAATGCCGTAATAGAAATAACGGCACAGCCGCCGGGCAAACAGCTGAGACATATAAATCTTCTTTCGGGAGGAGAAAAAACAATGACTGCAATAGCGCTTATGTTTGCCGTCTTGAAGACAAAACCGACACCCTGCTGCATACTTGACGAGGTGGAAGCTGCCCTTGATGACAGTAACATAGATATATTTGCAAATTATCTCAAGAATTTTGATGACATACAGTTTACCCTTATAACTCATCAGAAAGCGACCATGGAACATGCAGATGTGATGTACGGAGTAACAATGCCTGAAAGGGGCATATCAAAGATATATTCTCTTTCCCTTGGGGAAGAACCTCTTATGTAAAACTGCCGGGGCAATAAACGGCAGCCAAAAAAAGGAAGAAAAATGACTCTTGAAAAACAAGAAAAAAGTTTTTTCGGCAGAATGTCAAGGAGACTTTCCGATGCAATAATGGCAAGACCTTCAATTGATGATGAATTGCTGGAAGATATAGAAGAGATCCTGATAACATCCGACATAGGTATGGAAACAACGGAAAAAATAATAGATGCCTTAAGGGAAGATGTAAGAAAGGATCGCCTTGATACGCCGGAAAAAGTAAGAGGCCGTTTAAAAGAAATAATGATCTCTCTGGTGGATAAAGGGGAGAGACATGAGCTCTCAGATGAGTATCCAATGATCATACTTATGATAGGCATAAACGGAGGCGGGAAAACTACCACCATAGGGAAGCTGACATACAAGCTCAACAATAAGGGCAAAACAGTCATGCTGGCGGCGGCAGACACCTTCAGAGCCGCTGCGGGAGAGCAACTTTCCATATGGGCCCGGAAGGCGGGAGTCAACGTGGTGATCCACAGAGAAGGAGCAGACCCTTCCGCTGTTATATTCGATGCCATAATATCGGCAAAAGCAAAGGGAATAGATGTCCTTATCTGTGATACGGCCGGCCGGCTGCAAAACAAAAAGAACCTTATGGCAGAACTTTCAAAAATGAACAAAGTAATAGAAAGAGAATTTCCTGAAGCATCCAGAGAGACCCTGCTGGTACTTGATGCCACCACAGGCAAAAATGCCGTTTCCCAGGCCAGAGAGTTCAGCAGCATAACAGATGTAACGGGGATAATAATAACAAAACTTGACGGAACCGCAAAAGGCGGAATTGCTTTGACAATAGCCGACGAATTCGATATGCCCATAAAATTCGTCGGTACAGGAGAAAGCATAGAAGACCTTCAGAAATTTGTTGCCCAAGAGTTTATAGGGGGTATATTTGATGAGTAAGCCCCTGGTTGCCGTTGTCGGAAGGCCCAATGTGGGAAAATCCACTTTTTTCAATAAAGTGGTGGGACGCAGAGTCTCCATAGTAGAAGACACACCGGGCGTAACAAGAGACAGGATATACGCCGAAGCCGAATGGAGAAACATAGCATTTGGGATAATAGATACGGGAGGCATCGATGCGGGAAGCGAAGAGGTGATACCCGCCAGTATGAGGGAACAGGCGGAGATAGCAATGGATACTTCTGATGTCATCCTTTTTATGACCGACGGAAGAGAAGGACTTACAGCCGATGACAGGGATGTGGCTCAGATGCTCAGAATGACAGGCAAAAAAGTCGTTCTTGTGGTCAATAAGATAGATACTGCCAGGATACCTGCTGACTTTTATGACTTTTATGAACTGGGGCTTGGAGAACCGATAGCCATATCTGCAGAAAACATGCTGGGCATAGGAGATCTGCTTGACATAGTCATCGAGAATTTCCCCGAAGGAACAGATCAGCAGGAAGAAGATCTGATAAGGATCGCAGTGACCGGCAAACCCAATGTGGGCAAATCTTCGCTGATAAATGAGATACTGGGGGAAAACAGAGTTATAGTATCTCCTGTTGCCGGTACCACAAGAGATTCTATCGATACCCCATTTGAAAAGGACGGAGATAAGTATCTTTTAATAGATACGGCGGGAATAAGACGCCGAAGTAAAGTAAACGAGAATATAGAAAGATACAGTGTAATAAGAGCGGTGGCGTCAGTAGAAAGATGTGATGTCTGCCTGGTGATGATAGATGCACAGGACGGAGTAACAGAACAGGATAAAAAAATTGCCGGACTTGCCCATGAAGCGGGAAAAGGCATAGTGATCATAGTAAACAAATGGGATATGATAAACAAAGAAACAGGGACCATGAAAGAATTCCAGAAACAAATAAACAGAGAAATGGCTTTTCTTTCCTATGCACCTTCAGTGTTCATTTCCGTCAAAGAGAAGCAGCGAGTAGACCGGGTAATAGCCTTTGCCAAAAGCGTTGCCGAGAGCAGGGCAATGAGGGTCCCCACGGGACAGCTCAACAGTTTGATCGCAGATGCAGTGATGATGAAGCAGCCTCCTGCTGACAAAGGCAAAAGACTTAAGATATATTATGCAACTCAGGTAGGGATAAAGCCTCCGCTTTTTTCCTTCCAGGTAAACTCCAGGGCTCTTATGCATTTTTCTTATTCCAGATACCTGGAGAACAGGATAAGGGATGTTTACGGATTCAGCGGAACATCTATCAAATTTGTTTTCAGAGAGAAGGGTGAAAAAGATAATGTATGAATTTTTTACCGGATATGAGACAGATGACATAAGAATCAAAGTAATCACTGTCATTACCATGGTACTGGCCTATTTTATGGGAAATATTTCTCCTGCCACCATTATAGGAAGGATCATGGGGATAGATATAAAAAAAGAAGGCAGCGGAAATGCGGGCACCACAAATGTATTGAGGGTCCTTGGAGCAAAGGCTGCCGTGCTTACACTGGCGGTGGATGTCCTTAAGGGAGTGGCTGCAGTACTGATAGGTTATTATGCTGTGGGGATCCCCGCAGCAATGCTTTGTGCCCCTTCCGTGACAGCAGGGCATATATGGCCCGTTTTGCTTAGATTCAAAGGCGGAAAGGGTGTTGCTACTATTTTTGGGGCACTTACTGCCCTTGAACCGCTAATGGGGCTTACTGCTCTTGCCCTTGTGGCAGCGGCAGCGTTCATATCAAGAAGAGCATCGGTGGGTTCCATAGTAGGGGCAGTGGCTCTGCCCTTTATAGCATGGTTCTTTATGCCGAAATTAATAGTTATTGCATGTTTACTTGGAGCGCTTGTATTGTTTTCACACAGAAGCAACATAATAAGACTGGTAAAAGGCGAAGAACCAAGGATAAATTTTGGAGGGAAATCATGAAAAAAATAGGAGTTATAGGTGCGGGAAGCTGGGGCACAGCTCTGGCTATAACCCTTGGAAGCAAGGGACATGAAGTGAAGATATGGGATCTTGATTCCGTGCATCTTGAAGAATGCAAAAAGAACAGGGAAAATGCAAGATATCTTCCGGGAATAAAGTTCAATGATAATCTTCAAATGGCTGATACTGCAGAAGAGGCAATAAGCGGAGCTGATATAGTTTTGTTTTCTGCGCCGGCGCAGCATTTCAGAAGTGCGTTCAAAGGCGCAATGCCATATATAACTGAAGATATGGTCATAGTCAATGTGGCAAAGGGCATAGAACAGAAAACTCTCTGCAGGATGTCTGAAGTGGCGGAAGAACTTATGCCGCAGGTAAAATATGTGGTTTTATCCGGGCCTTCCCATGCGGAAGAAGTGGGAAAACTTTTACCGACCACAGTTTCTGTGGCTTCAAGAGACAGGAAGCTGGCTGAATACATACAGGACATTTTTATTACAGACAGATTCAGAGTATATACAAATGATGATGTGGTGGGAGTGGAGCTTGGAGGCTCCCTAAAAAACATCATAGCTTTAGGTGCCGGTATATCCGACGGGGTAGGATTCGGTGACAATGCCAAGGCGGCGCTTATGACAAGGGGCATGGCGGAGATATCCAGACTGGGCATAGCTTTGGGTGCGGAAAAAGAAACATTCCTGGGCCTTGCCGGAGTGGGAGATCTTATTGTTACCTGCACAAGTATGCATTCGAGAAACAGAAGATGCGGAATAATGATAGGAGAAGGGATGAAGCCTGAAGAGGCCACAAAAAAAGTCGGCATGGTCGTGGAGGGAATGTTCACCACAGAAGCGGCATATGAACTGGCAAAAAAAGCAGAAATTGAAATGCCCATAACAGAAGGCATATACAGAATAATAAAAGGAGAGATCAGTGCAAAGGAAGCTGCAGAGGAGCTGATGGGACGAGACAGAAGACATGAAAAAGAATAGGAAATTCCATATACAGACCTTTGGCTGTCAGATGAATGAAAGAGATTCGGAAACGATAGCCGGGCTATTATCAAAAATGGGATATTCCGTTACCGCAGAACGAAAGGAAGCTGACGTTGCAGTGATAAACACCTGCAGCGTCAGAGAACATGCGGACAAACGGTTTTTCGGCACATTGGGACAGCTAAAAAAAATAAAAGAGGCTCGTCCCGATTTTGTTGTTTGTGTATGCGGATGCATGATGCAGCAGCGTCATATAACAGATGTCATAAAAACAAAGTACCCATGGGTAGATGTCATATTCGGCACGCATAACATACATGAACTCCCCGTGCTCCTTGAAGAAGGCGAAAAAGAAAAAGAAAACAGAACTCTTTTCAAAAAAAACGGGATCATGGAAAGGGGGAAAGGCCTTATATCAGTATGGGAAAATGGAGAAGACATCGTGGAGGATCTGCCGTCTTCACGACTTTACAGACACAAGGCATTCGTGAACATAATTTACGGATGCAATAATTTCTGCACATATTGTATCGTGCCTTATACAAGAGGCAGAGAGAGGAGCAGAAAACCCGCAGATATTTTGAATGAAGTCAAAAAACTTGCCGCAGACGGGGTGAAAGAAATCACCCTTCTGGGGCAGAATGTAAATTCATATAAAGGCATAACAGGATCGGCAGATGTCTCACACGGAGAGACAAATAACGGTAAGAAACACACGGATTTTGCTGATCTCATATATATGCTGCAGGGAACAGAAGGCATAGAGCGGATAAGATTCATGACATCTCATCCAAAGGATCTTTCTGATAAACTGATAGATGCTTACAAGAATTGCAGCAAACTCTGCTCTGCCATACACCTTCCCATGCAGTCGGGAAGCAACAGCATACTTGAAAGAATGAACAGGAAATATACAAAAGAACAGTATATGGATCTGGTGGCGAAGCTTCGTATTGCATCACCTGGAATATGCATAACAACTGATATCATAGTGGGATTCCCGGGAGAAACAGAGCAGGATTTTCAGGACACTCTTGATGTGATAAAGAAGGTTTGTTTTGATTCTGCATTCACCTTCATATATTCAGTGCGCAAAGGCACACCTGCCGAGAAATATGAGGACCAGATACCGGAAGACATAAAACATGAAAGATTCAGGCGTCTTGTTGCGGCGGTCAATGAATGTTCCTCCATAAAAAATGCCGCATATGAAGGGCGAAAAGAAATGGTGCTGGTGGACGGTCCCGGCAAAAAAGATCCCGGGAAACTTGCAGGTCGTACAGAAGGCTACAAGCTTGTGGACTTTGAAGGGCCATTGTCTCTTCAGGGAGAATTTGTTTATGTTGATATAACAAAAAGCAATACTTTCAGTCTCACGGGAGAACTGGATATTTCTCATGTATAAGACAATATTCAGAACACTCTTAAAACGCTAAAAGTATTGTAATCAAGGGATTTTGCGTGTATAATATTCATGGAATTTTTCTAGTAAATAATAATATTTAAGGAGGATTAAATGGGCACTATAATATTTCTGATCGTGTTTCCGCTTATAGCTGCTGTTGCTCTTTTGATACTCAAGAACGATGGACCGCGGGATATTGTTGTAAAGGTTTCGGCAGCTTTAATAGCCGCAGCTTCAATAATACTCGTTGTACAGTATTTCGGTGAAGGTGACCGCTACTTCGATGTGGACGGTGAGATCATCGGATATCTGATGATGGCAATAGAGATCGCTCTTGCCATTGTAATTATCTGGCTGGGTATAAAATACAAAAAAATCCTGGCAGTCGTTCTTGCAGCTATCCAGACACCGCTTATGGTGTGGTTTGAGCTCAGCACGGGACATGGCATTGCAGTTGTAAACAACTTATATGTTGACAGACTGTCAATGATAATGGTCCTGATAATCGGGATCATTGGAACTCTTATCTGTGTATATGGAATAGGATACATGAAAGACTTCCAGAAACATCATCAGGAGGCAGGGGACAGAAGACCTTGGTTCTTTTTCCTTATGTTCCTGTTTCTTTCGGCTATGTTCGGCATAGTTGTATCAAACAACCTTGTATGGTTGTATTTTTTCTGGGAGATCACAACTCTTTGTTCTTTCTTCCTCATAGGATACAACGGATTGTTCCACAAGAAGCATGAAGACAAGGTCGCCACGAGAAATGCATTCAGAGCACTTATCATGAACCTGATTGGCGGACTGGGGTTCGTCATTGGGATCATAATACTTGGTTCATATTACGGCACCTTGGAACTTTCCACAATGCTCAAGATAGGATCAATGGGATACAGTGTTGCAGCTCCTGCTATATTCCTTGCCTTTGCGGGAATAACAAAGGCCGCACAGATGCCTTTCAACAGCTGGCTTCTGGGAGCAATGGTGGCACCGACACCCACATCCGCACTTCTTCACTCATCAACAATGGTCAAAGCAGGAGTTTTCCTTATAATCAAACTTGCCCCTGTTATGGGATGGAATATCGCGGGAATAATGGTAATGATGGTAGGAGGGATAACCTTCCTGATGGCATCTTTCAATGCCATTTCTCAAAGCAATGCAAAAAAAGTGCTGGCTTATTCTACGGTGGCCAATCTGGGACTTATAGTGGCCTGTGCAGGCGTGGGAAGCCCCGGGGCTGTGTGGGCAGGAATAATGCTGATAATATTCCATGCGGTCACTAAATCACTTTTATTCCTTTGTGTTGGTACAGCAGAACATAATATCGGAAGCAGAGACATAGAAGATATGGACGGACTTTTCGAAAGGATGCCGCGCCTGGCAATGTTTATGATGATAGGAATAGCAGGCATGTTCCTGGCTCCCATGGGAATGCTGATTTCAAAGTGGGATGCCATGATAGCATTTGTAGATTCAAACAATATAATCCTGATACTTATAATATGCTTCGGCAGTGCGGCAACAGCCTTCTATTGGGCTAAATGGCTGGGTAAAATGTCGGCTATAGTTGCAAAAGAAGAAAACATACAAAAGAGCGTACACAAAGAAGAGTGGTTTTCCCAGGGAACACATGTGGTCCTTGTGGTATTGCTTTGCCTGTGTTTCCCCTTCGTTTCCAGCAGTATGGTAGTGCCTTATCTGGAAAGCGGCTTCGGCAGTGCAGCAGGCCTTGGGCTCACCTCCTATGACTTGATAATAATGTGCGTTATGATAGGCGCGCTGATCCTTATATTTGCATTCTTTTTCGGAAGGACAAACAAAAGGATCGTGCCTGTTTACATGGCAGGTGCCGGCAAGGGAGATAACCTGACATATGTGGGATCCATGCAGAAGGATACACAGGTGGTACTTAGGAACTGGTACATGGAAAGCTACTTCGGAGAAGTAAAGATGAATGTTATAGGAGTTATAACAACATCAGTTGCCATAGTAATAAGCATCGGTCTGGTTCTGGGATCCATGATAGGAGGTATGTAAAATGTTGACAGCAATAATATCTGTAATAGCATATCTGATACTGGCACCTCTTATCGGCGGTTTTCTGGCAGGTGTAGACAGAATAATAACTGCAAGGATGCAGGGAAGATTCGGTCCCCCGGTACTTCAGCCATTCTATGATGTGCTAAAACTCAGAGAAAAAGAAAACATCACAGTAAACAGAGTTCAGGACTTCTATGTGATATGCTTTTTCATATTTGTGGTGGTCACAGGCGGATTCTTCTTTGCAGGAGGAAGTTTGCTGCTGGTGATATTCACCCTTACTCTGGCCAGTGTTTTCCTGATAGTTGCAGCTTTTTCATCGGGCTCAGCATATGCGCAGGTCGGTGCAGAAAGAGAACTGCTGCAGATGATGGCCTATGAACCGATGGTTCTCCTTACAGCAGTGGGCTTTTATGCTTACACGGGAAGCTTCAGAGTAGATGACATAATGCAGGGATCCAATATGTCCCTTATACCGCTTGTGGGAATTTTTGCGGGATATATATTCATACTGACGATCAAGTTCAGGAAGTCCCCCTTTGATCTTTCCATGTCCCATCATGCTCATCAGGAATTGGTGGCGGGCCTGAAAACTGAATTTTCCGGCAGGACACTGGCTTTGATAGAAGTGGCTCACTGGTATGAAAATATTTTCCTTCTCGGTATAGTGTTCCTTTTCTTCGTGAACGGAACCATACTGATGACAGTTATCGGCATCGTGGTTTGTCTTCTTGCATATTTCCTGGAAATATTCATTGACAACAGCTTTGCAAGAATGAAGTGGCAGGTAGCTCTTAATTCGGCGTGGATCGCTGCGCTGGTGCTGGGCGGGATCAACCTGTTCATAATAATGATAGGATAGGAGGTGTAATAAATGTCATATGTAACAAAATCTCCATGGATCATACACTATGATGGTTCAAGCTGTAACGGATGCGATATAGAAGTACTGGCATGCCTTACACCCATGTACGACGTTGAAAGATTCGGTATCATAAATACAGGAAATCCCAAGCATGCGGATGTCTTCCTTGTCACAGGTTCAGTAAACGAACAGAACAAAGGAGTGGTACAGCAGATATATGAACAGATGCCTGAACCCAAAGTTGTGGTGGCAATAGGTATATGTGCCTGCTCCGGAGGAGTATTCAGAGACTGCTATAATGTTATGGGCGGCATCGATACTGTCATCCCTGTGGACTGCTATGTTCCCGGATGTGCAGCAAGACCGGAAGCGATAATAGATGCCGTGGTCAAGGGACTGGGTGTCCTGGCCGAAAAGAGGGCCGCAATGGAAGCAAAAGAAGACAAGGCGGAACTGGCGGCAGAAACGGAGGGAAAACAGGATGAGTGACAAAAAATATATGGTACAGGAATTTGTTGCCGTTGAGTCTGCCACATTGCTGGAATACATGAAAGATATAAAAGCGGAAGGTTATAGGCTGGCACAGATATGTGCGATGAAAAAAGAAGGCGATATCGAACTGATATATTCTTTTGATAAGGATCACCTTATGAAAAACATAAGAGTGATCGTTCCTGAAAATCAGGAAATCGAAAGTATATCGGATATATATTGGTATGCATTTATTTATGAAAATGAAATGCATGATCTGTTCGGAGTGAAGTTCAGGCATTTGGCTTTGGATTACGGCGGCAATTTCTTCAAGGTTTCCGAACCGACTCCGTGGAATCCCAAAGAGTAGAAAGAAAGGAAGTTAAAAAAATGGGTAAAAGAACTATAATTCCTTTCGGACCACAACATCCCGTGCTTCCCGAACCGGTCCATCTGGATCTGGTCATAGAAGATGAGAGGGTGGTTGAAGCCATTCCGTCTATTGGGTATATCCATAGAGGGCTGGAAAAACTTGTGGAAAAAAAGGAATATACCGAAATGGTATATGTTATCGAAAGAATATGCGGGATCTGTAGCTTCGGACATGGCTGGGGATACTGCGCTGCTGTGGAAGGTGCAATGGACATAAAAGTGCCCGAGAGAGCAGAATATCTCAGAACCATCTGGCATGAACTGGGAAGGATGCACTCACACCTGCTGTGGCTGGGACTTCTTGCAGACGGATTCGGATTTGAGAGTCTCTTCATGCATTGCTGGAGGATCAGAGAAACAGTTTTGGACATTTTTGAGGAGACAACCGGCGGAAGAGTTATCTTCTCCGTTTGTAAAGTGGGAGGGCTGAGAAAAGATGTGGATGCCAAAACCCTGGAAAAAATGTCTGGCCTGCTCAATGGCATCAAAAAAGAGCTACAGGAACTTACAGATGTATTTCTGGAGGATCGCTCCGTAAAGAACAGACTTTGCGGGGTTGGAGTGCTTTCAAAAGAAGAAGCAGAAGAACTGGGAGCAGTAGGACCCATGGCAAGGGCTTCAGGAGTGGCACAGGATATGCGTATGGCCGGCCATGGCAAATATCTGGAACTGGGCTTTGAACCTGTTGTCGAAACTGACGGAGACTGCTATGCAAGATGTAAAGTAAGACTCAGGGAAGTGTTTCAGTCTATCGACCTTATAAACAAGGCCATAGATGAGATCCCGGAAGGCGATATAGCAGTTCCCGTAAAGGGCAATGTGGACGGTGAATTCATAACCAGAATGGAACAGCCCAGGGGCGAAGCCATTTATTACGCAAAAGGTCAGGGAACCAAATTTCTTGAGAGAATGAGGGTCAGAACGCCTACGAACGCCAATATACCCGCAATGGTAAAAACACTGCAGGGTTGCGACCTGGCCGATGTGCCCATGCTGGTTCTTACGATCGATCCTTGCATAAGTTGTACAGAAAGGTAGGTGAGAGATATGGCAGTATTCAAAATAGGAAAAGTCATACTTAGAAGTTTATTCAAAAAGCCTGCAACTCTCATGTACCCCATCAAACCAAGAGAATGGCAGGAAAGGACAAGAGGTCACATAGAAATCAACGAAGCGGACTGTATACTTTGCGGTATTTGCGCCAAAAGATGTCCCACATTGGCTATTAATGTAGATAAAGCGGCAAGGACATGGACCATCGAAAGGATGCTTTGCATACAGTGCGGAGCATGTGCAGAAAACTGTCCCAAAAAGTGTCTGCTGATGAAACCCGATTATACCAGTCCCGATGTTGTGAAAGTAACAGATACTTTCAATATCCCCGATGCCGAAAAAAAGACAGAAAAAACATCGGCGGGAAGCGGAGCCGCCCCGGTGTGCGACAGAGAAACATGCATATATTGCGGTATTTGCGCAAAGCAGTGTCCCTGTAATGCCATTACGGTGGATCGAAAAGAAAAGACCTGGGAAGTTGATGAAAATGTATGCATAAGCTGCGGCATATGCGTTGAAAAATGTCCGAAGAACAGTCTGAAAATCGATTAGGCAAATGAATCGTTCCAAAAGGACCCGAAAGGGTCCTTTTTTGTGTATGAATAAATATACAAAAGTATACAAAATACATATTGAAAGACACTGTTAAAAGATAAACAGTTGAGTTACAATACATCTGGTGAAGGATTAGTTTGCACATAGCATAAACTAATTTGCTTTTTGACCACTTGCCGTTGGATAAGGCGGCCGGTGGAGTATTCTGAAGCAAATAGAGAAAGGACGAAAAAGCAGTGGTTTTTAAAGGTAAAAGCCTAAAAGGCATCAAAGTGGATCATAATAAAACAACTGAGGGGTCTAAAACAGAAAGAATGATACCGGTGCCTGCTTATGTTTATATATCCATGTCACAGCACATCGGTGCACCGTGCAAGCCCCTTTTAGGCCCCGGGGAAATGGTGAGAGTGGGACAGCTGATAGCAGATTCAGATGCATTTGTAAGTGTGCCTATACATTCCAGCGTATCAGGGACTGTGGAGAAAATCGATGGGATACGTTCGGCCACCGGTGGGGAAGACAAGGTAATGGTCATAAAAACAGATAGAAAACAGGATCTTGTTGAAGGTATAAAGCCTCCCAGGATAAGAAGCAGAGAAGGCTTTGTCAGAGAAGTCAGAGCCAGCGGTCTTGTAGGCCTTGGCGGTGCGGCTTTTCCCACTCATATAAAGTTTGCCCCAAAAAACCCCGATGAAGTAAAAACTTTGATAGTAAACGGAGCCGAGTGCGAACCTTTTATAACTTCCGATTACAGAACTATGATAGAAGATACAGATGACATAATAAGCGGGATAAAAATCACAATGAAATATCTGGATATGGAAGAGTGTTTTATAGGCATAGAGAGCAACAAGCCCGATGCCATAGAGCTTATCAAAGAAAAACTCCATGAACAGGGACTGGATAATATCAAGGTAGTTACACTGAAAGCCTCCTACCCCCAGGGCGCAGAGAGAGTTCTGGTGGAAGTTATAACAGGTAAAAAAATGGCTGCGGGAGTCCTTCCGGCGGAGCTTGGCGTAATAGTAAGCAATATAACGACCATTGCATTCCTGGGTCAGTATTTCAGGACAGGGATGCCTTTGATCTCAAAAAGGATAACAGTAGACGGATCGGCTGTAAGGCAGCCGAAGAATATAAGGGTACCCATAGGGGCCATGATATCTGATGTGATTGAATTTTGCGGAGGATATAGAGGAAAACCAAGCAAGATAATAATGGGTGGACCTATGATGGGAAGAGCTATTTTTTCCGACAATCTCCCAATAGTTAAACATAACAACGCAATATTGGCCTTTACCGGCAGGCAGGCTTATATCGAAGAAGAAACTGCCTGCATAAACTGTGGCCGATGTTACAGGGCATGTCCCATAAATCTTCTGCCCTATGCCCTTTGCAAAGCTTATGACAAAAAAGATATAGAAAGACTCAAAGAACTGGATGTTATGCAGTGTATGGAATGCGGTAGCTGCGCATATGTTTGCCCTGCAAGAAAACCACTGGGTTTCACCAATAAAATAGGCAAACAGCTGGTTAAGGAGGCGTCTGCAAATGATCGGTAACATGAAAAACAAAAACAATCTAAAACTTATCGTTTCGGCATCGCCTCATCTCGTGTCCGGACTTAACACTCAGAAAATAATGCTTTATGTAGTGATCGCCCTTATGCCTTCTTTGGTGGCGAGCACATGGATATTCGGATTCAGAGCTTTTGCATTGACGGTGTTTTGTGTAGCCGCATGTATGATATTCGAATATATTTTTAATCTTATAGCAAAAAAACCACAGACCACAAAAGATCTTTCTGCAGTAGTCACAGGTATTCTCCTGGCTTTCAATCTGCCGGTATCCCTCCCATACTGGATAGCTGCGGTTGGCTGTTTTATTGCAATAATAATAGTGAAACAATTATTCGGTGGAATAGGTAAAAACATCGTAAACCCGGCTATTACCGCAAGAGTGGTGCTCCTGGTATCATTTCCGGCGGCAATGACCACCTGGCAGGCCACCAGGTTCGCCGGGGATGCAGTATCTGGTGCAACGCCTCTGGGCATGATCAAAGAAGGCCTGGAAGTACCCTCCAATATGGATCTTTTCCTGGGTAATGTGGGAGGATCCATGGGGGAGGTAAGTGCACTTGCCTTGCTTATAGGTTTTGCTTTTCTTCTTTTCAAAAAAGTAGTTTCGCCGTTGATACCCATATGTTATCTGGCTGTAGTTTTCTTTTTTGCTCTTGCGGCAGGAGAGGATCCGCTGTTTCATATTTTTGCGGGAGGAGTTATGCTGGGAGCGCTTTTTATGGCGACGGATTATGTTACCACTCCGGTGCTTCCTCCCGGACAAATCATTTTTGGACTGGGATGTGGTTTCATAACTATGGTCATAAGGATATGGGGGGCATATCCTGAGGGAGTCTCATTTTCTATACTTCTTATGAATATACTTGTACCTCATATTGACAGGTTATGTGATCATATAATATTCAAAGTCAAGACGGTAAAGAAAAAATCCAGAAGCACAAAGAAAACTGTGATGAACAATATTAAGGAGGGCACGAAATGAATTTCAGAAGAAGATTAGTAGATCATGTGGTGCCCACCATAGTGCTTGTAGTGATATGCCTTGTTGTGACCTGCGCTCTTGCTTTCACATATTCAAAAACAAAAACAGCCATTGATTCCAATGCACAAAAAACCCAGGAGGAAGCCGCAAAAGAGGTCCTTGGAGAGAAAGAAGGAAAAGCACTGGAAGAAACCGTCCAAAGCTATGGAGGAGAAATGTCTGTTATGGTAGGCATAAGCAATGAGGGGAAGGTTACGGGGGTAAAAGTGATTTCTCATGCAGATACACCGGGACTTGGTACAAAAGCCATGGAAACTGATTATCTGACCCAGTATAAAGGGATAAAAAAACTTGATCATGAAAGCATAAGGGAAGATGAAAGCAAAGATGCCGTAACCGGAGCGACAATCTCTTCAAATGCGGTATATGCGGCAGTCAAAAAAGCTCTTTTAGAATATGAAAATGTGGGACGGTGATAGAAATGAAAGATAAAATGACCATTTTTACAAAAGGAATAATAAAAGAAAATCCTGTTTTGGTCCTACTGCTTGGCATGTGCCCTACCCTGGCCGTTACCACCAGCGCCATAAACGGTCTTGGAATGGGATTGTCTGTAATAGTTGTTCTTACATGCTCAAATATTGTAATATCTCTTCTCAAAAAAGCTATACCCGGAAAAGTAAGAGTCCCCGGTTATATTGTGGTGATAGCAGGTTTCGTTACAGTGGTACAATTGCTTTTAAAAGCTTATCTTCCGGAACTGGATGAGTCTTTGGGATTATTTATTCCGCTTATTGTAGTAAACTGTATAATACTGGGAAGAGCAGAGATGTTTGCCAGCAAGAATCCAATAGTGGATTCTATGCTTGACGGTCTTGGTATGGGTATTGGATTTACCATGGCCCTGGGACTTATCGGACTGATAAGAGAATTTTTCGGTGCCGGTACAGCATTTGGCATACAGCTTGGGACTGAGATAACACCAATGGGGATATTTATGCTGGCCCCGGGAGGATTCTTTGTCTTGGCTATGATAATAGCTTTAATAAACTGGCTGTCAAAGGGAAGGGCAATAAAAAAGAAGGAGATCGGCTGCGATGTATGTCCTATGATAGGCACATGCAGTGGCATATGTGAAAAAGAGGAGGCGGGAGCATAAAATGGAACAGATAATCATTATTATGATGAGCGTAATACTGGTGGATAATTTTGTACTTTCTCAGTTCCTGGGGGTATGTCCATTCCTGGGTGTTTCCAAAAAGCTTGATTCCGCCAGAGGTATGGGAATGGCTGTGACTTTTGTAATGACACTGGCCACGGCAGCAACGTGGCCCATACAGAATTTTCTTTTGGAACCCTATGGTATCGGCTATCTGCAGACACTGGTTTTTATACTGGTGATAGCATCTCTGGTGCAGCTGGTGGAAGTTGTTTTGAAGAAGCATGTGCCGACCCTTTACAAATCCCTGGGCATTTTTCTTCCGCTCATAACCACAAACTGTGCTGTTCTGGCAGTAACTATAATGAATATAGATGAGGGGTACACATATGCCCAGGCCATTTTCAATGCCCTTGGCGCAGGACTGGGCTTCCTGCTGGCAATGGTACTTTTCGCGGGACTGAGACAAAAGCTCGAAGACAGCAAAATGGTCCCGGCCCCCTTCAGAGGGATACCGATAACACTTATAACAGCTTCGATCCTATCGCTTTCCTTTATGGGATTCGGTGGTATAGTCGATGGTATATTTGCTTAGGAAGGAGACATCATGGATATAGTAATACCGGTATTAATAGTTGCGGTAATAGGCCTGATAGCAGGAATAGTCCTGACTGTGGCGGCAAAACTCATGCATGTTTCTGTTAATGAAAAAGTTGAACAGATAAGAGACGAGCTTCCCGGTGCCAACTGCGGAGCCTGTGGATTTGCCGGATGCGATGACTATGCCAGTGCTTTGGTCACGAAAGAAGGGGTAAGCACTTCAGCCTGTCCCGTTGGCGGGGCCTATCTTTCCATAGCAATAGCCAGGATACTGGGTGTTGAATCCGAGACTGCAGAACCGAAAATCGCTACTGTACTTTGCAGAGGCAGTTCGGATGCCATAAGAAGAGTTATGAAGCATGACAAAGAATGGAGCTGCAGAGCGGCCACCCAGCTTTACGGCGGACAAATGGAGTGCAGATACGGCTGCTTGGGCCTTGGTGACTGTGTTCAGGCATGTCCTCACGATGCGATCAAAATAGTGAACAGGCTGGCGGTGGTGGACAAAGAAGCATGTGTCGGCTGCGGGCTTTGTGAAAAAGCTTGTCCTAAAAACGTGATAGAAATGAGAGAAGAAAGCAAGAGGATATATATCGCCTGCAAATCACTGGACACGGGTCTTTTTACCATGAAAGCCTGTGAAGAAGGATGCATTGGCTGTAAAAGGTGTGTCGATGTCTGCAGGTTCGATGCAATAAAAGTTGAAAACAATCTGGCAAAAATAGACTATGATAAATGTAAGATGTGCGGCATGTGTGTAAAGGAATGCATAACGGGGGCCATAATAGATCTGAGAAAAAAACAAAAGAAACAATAGAAAAAATCAAAGGCGGCGGCATCAGGTCAAGGCACCATCATAAAAGCAGCATGGGAACAAAAGGATCAGTTTACGGGAATAAAGGGAAACTGACCCTTTTTATTATTATATA
>JAAYYX010000186.1 GCA_012515135.1 Clostridiales bacterium
GATATCTCAGCAAAAGCTCCCCTAGCGATATTATTGATATAAAAAAGAATATAACAGCGGTCATATAATGTCAAGAACAAAGGAATATCACAAAGTCCACGGCATATTTTCGTATATTACAACAAAATCATTCTATTGAAAAAAAGCCCGTTCTGAAGTATAATGACAATATGAGACACCGGAGGAGATGATGAAAGAAAAAATAAAAAAAGTACTTGAAGAAAAAGTAGATCCCGTACTGGGAGAACATTACGGAGGCGCTGTACTTACAGGCTTTGAGAACGGAATCGCAAAAGTGAGATTGACAGGGGCATGTGCGGCATGCCCGTCGGCCCAGTACACTATTGAGGATGTGGTAAAACAAATTATCATGGAGAACTGCAAAGGGGTAAAAGACGTTGTTTTAGACACTTCCGTGAGTGAAGACCTGATAGATATGGCAAAAAAAATATTGAATAAGGAAATATAGGAAGCAGGGCCCTATTTGGTACGGTACTTGCATATTATGATATCAGTAAGTAAATAAAATGTTTACATATAATTATAAAGGAGTGATTAAATTATGTTAATGACAGGCGACCAGTATATCGAAAGTTTGAGAAAACTCGGGACAAGAGTTTACATGTTCGGTGAAAAAATCGACAACTGGATAGACCACCCGATGATCAGACCTTCAATCAACTGTGTGAAAATGACTTATGATCTGGCTCATGATCCCCAGTACGTGGATCTTATGACTGCCAAGTCCAACCTGACGGGCGAGACCGTAAATAGGTTCGGACATCTGCATCAAAGCACAGATGATCTAAGAAAAAAGGTAAAGATGCAGAGACTTTGCGGACAGAAAACCGCTTCATGTTTTCAGAGATGTGTAGGAATGGATGCTTTTAACGCCGTATTCTCAACAACTTTTGAGATCGACAAAAAATGCGGAACAAAATACCATGAAAATTTTGTAGAATATTTGAAATATGTTCAAAACAATGACCTTATAGTTGACGGTGCCATGACAGATCCCAAGGGTGACAGAGGACTTGCTCCCCATGCACAGAAAGATCCGGACCTTTTCCTTCATATCAAAGAAAAGAGAGAAGACGGTATCGTAGTAAGAGGAGCTAAATGCCATCAGACAGGGTCCATAAACTCTCACGAACATCTTATAATGCCCACCCAGGCCATGGGAGAGGATGACAAGGCATATGCAGTAGCATTTGCATGTCCTTCAGATGTTGAAGGTCTTTACATGGTATACGGAAGACAATCCTGTGACACAAGAAAAATGGAGCCCAATGCTGATGTGGATCTTGGAAACAAAAACTTCGGCGGCCAGGAAGCCCTGGTAGTATTCGATGATGTGTTCATCCCCAATGATCGCATATTCCTATGCGAAGAACATGAATTCGCAGGAATGCTGGTAGAAAGATTTGCAGGATATCACAGACAGTCATACGGTGGCTGCAAAGTCGGCGTCGGCGATGTTATAATAGGAGCTGCTGCTCTGGCTGCCGATTACAACGGTGCCAACAAAGCTTCCCACATAAAGGACAAACTTATTGAAATGACACATTTGAATGAGACCCTTTACTGCTGCGGTATCGCATGCTCTGCGGAAGGATATCCCACAGAAGCAGGAAATTATCAGATAGATCTGCTGCTGGCCAATGTATGCAAGCAGAATGTTACCAGATTCCCCTATGAGATAGTAAGACTGGCAGAAGACATCGCAGGAGGACTTATGGTAACAATGCCGTCTTCCATAGATTTCAATTCAGACCTGGAAGTGGGACGGAACGGCGAGACTTTGGCAGAAGTATGCAATAAGTTCTATGCAGCATCGGATACATGCACCACCATAGAAAGAATGAGAATACTGAGATTCCTTGAAAATATCTGCCTCGGATCTTCGGCAGTAGGATACAGGACAGAGTCCATGCACGGAGCCGGATCACCTCAGGCACAGAGAATAATGATTGCCAGACAGGGCAACATAAATGCAAAAAAAGAACTGGCCAAGGAAATAGCAGGAATCAAATAACAGGAAGATCAAAGATCATTGAGCCGCTGGGCTTTCCGTTCAGCGGCTCATTATTAAATTACAGTTATGGAGAACCATATGATATGTGGAGTCAGGTTTTGCGGAGGATGCAATCCCCGCTATGACAGAGGAAAAGCTTTAGAAAAAATAAAAGAACAAAACAAAGACGTGGATTTTAGGATAGCTGAAGAAGGAGAAACATACGATCATCTTCTTGTTATAGGAGGTTGCACAAATTGCTGTGCATCCCACTGTCAGTTTTCAACCAGAGAAGGTTTGACAAAAATGTGGGATGAAAAACATATAAACGAAGTGCTTAAGAAGATCGATGAGATAAAATCAAAAGAAAAAGCAAAACAAAATATCAAATAAAAAATGAAAGGTCAGGTAATTTTAAATGGACTGGAAAAAGATTTACGAAGAAAGAAAGTGCAGTGCCGGTGAAGCGGTAAAACTGGTCAAGTCCGGAAACAGAGTCGTATTTGCACATGCTGTTGCAGAACCTCTTGTTCTTGTGGAAGCACTGATAGCAAACAAAGAAGCTTACAGGAATGTTACTATTTCCCATATGGTGACCTTGGGAAAAGGTGAATATTCTCTGCCTGAAAACAAAGAGCATTTTACTTATGAAGGATGGTTCACCAGCCCTTCAACAAGAAAATCCCTGGAGGAAGGACACGGGGAATTCGTTCCCGTATTTTTCCACGAAGTGCCGGAAATGATAAGAAGGGATATTTTTCATGTTGATGTGCTTTTTGTAACTGTGGCACCGCCCGATGAAAACGGGAAATGCTGTATAGGGGTTTCCGCCGATTATACCATGCAGGCTGCAAAGTCGGCAGATGTTATCCTGGCCGAAGTAAATGATCAGGTCCCATATGTTTATGGCGACTGTTTTATAGATGTTGAAGAAATCGATGCCTTTGTAGAAACATCTCATCCTCTTTTTGAGCTAAAACCCTCAAAGATAGGTCCCACAGAGGAAGCAATAGGCAAAAACTGCGCAAGACTTATAGAAGACGGAGCAACTCTTCAGCTGGGAATAGGAGCCATCCCGGATGCCGTACTGGCTCAACTGGGCGACAAAAAACATCTTGGCATCCATTCGGAAATGTTCTCTGACGGAGTGGTGGATCTTTACGAAAAGGGAGTATTTGACTGTTCACAGAAATCCCTGCACAAAGGAAAAATGATAGTTACATTCCTTATGGGCACAAAGAAGCTTTATGACTTTGTGGATCATAACCCGATGGTGGAGATGATGCCCGTAGACTATGTAAATCATCCTGAGATCATCGCCAAAAACTCAAATATGGTCTGCATCAATGCATGTGTACAGGTGGACTTTATGGGACAAATAGTTTCGGAGTGCATAGGACCGAAGCAGATCTCGGGAGTAGGCGGTCAGGTGGACTTCGTAAGGGGAGCTGCAATGACCCATGACGGAAAGGGAAAAGCAATAATAGCAATGCCTTCCGTAACAGTCAAAAAGGACGGAAGCATGGTATCGAAGATAGTTCCATATATCGATCACGGGGCAGCAGTGACCACATCAAGATGTGATGCCGATTATGTGGTGACCGAATACGGTGTGGCCTGTATGAAGGGTAGAACTCTTCATGACAGGGCAAGGCAGCTTATTGATATAGCACATCCTGATTTCAGGGAAGAACTGAAATCTCAGTTCAAAGAAAGATTCAAAATAGATTATTAAGGCGCAGTGCGCCGGATAAGTACCGCCAAAAAGCGGTGAAAAGGAGGAAAAAATGCAAGCATTAAAATTAGTACCAACGATCCATTATTTTGACACATTCAAAGCATTTGCAGAAGAGTTCAAACTGGGGAAAGGCGACATACTTGTTACCAACCAGTGGATGTATGATCCATATGTAAAACCCCACGGCGTAGACGTGCCTGTGATCTTTCAGGAAAAATACGGAAAAGGCGAACCTTCAGATGAAATGATGGATGCCATGAAAAAAGACATGGACGCTTATGATTACGAAAGGATCATAGCATTCGGGGGCGGCACTATAGTGGATATCTGCAAAGTACTTGCCCTGGATGTGCCTGATAAAGTAATAAAGCTTTACACGGGTGAAGTTGCTCCCAAAAAATTAAAGAAACTTGTCGTAGTTCCCACCACATGCGGAACGGGCTCGGAGGTCACAAATGTGGCTATAGCAGAGCTCAAAGCTCTGCACACAAAAAAAGGAATTGCAGTAGAAGAAACTTTTGCTGATTCCGCCGTGCTTATTCCCGAATCTTTGCAGGGACTGCCTGATTATGTATTTGCCACAAGTTCAGTCGATGCACTTATACATGCCATAGAATCATACTTGTCACCAAAGGCATCACCGCTGACAGAAATGTACTCACTGAAGGCCATAGAAATGATAATGGCATCATACAAGGAGATAATGGCAAGAGGCGGCAACAGCGCAGAGAACAGAAAAGATCTTTTGAAAGATTTCCTGTTCGCATCAAACTATGCAGGAATAGCTTTTGGAAATGCCGGCTGTGCAGCAGTACATGCACTTTCCTATTCCATCGGTGCAGCTTTCCATGTGCCCCACGGAGAAGCCAACTTCCAGTTCTTCACGGAAACATTCAAAATGTACATGAAAAAAGACCCCGACGGCAAAATCTCAAACGCAAACAAGATATTTGCTGATATACTTGGGTGTGATCTTAAGGACGTTTATCCGGAACTTGATAAATTCCTGGGCAACTTCCTTGAGAAAAAAGCGCTTAAAGATTACGGTATGACAGAAGCACAGATAGATGAATTCACTAAATCCACCGTTGACAATCAGCAGAGACTTCTGGGAAACAACTATGTATTCCTTACAGATAATGAAATAAGAGAGATATTCGCAAATCTTTATTGATCTTAAAGGACGTAAGCCGCCCCGCATATTGCAAGGGGCGGCTTTTTATTGTATTATATAGAATAGTGTTTTTTATCAGAGAGGAGAAAAAAAGAATATGGAAAAACAGCTGATAATAATAGAGCCATGTGTCGTGCTGAGAGGCAGGGGACGTGAAGCTTTAGCCGGGAAATGGAAAGAAGGGGCCATAGCTGCGGCCATTTTTATGGCATGCACACAGATACCCGTTTATTTGCTGGATTCTTTGTTTGGAAAAGTATATTATGCTTTTGGGGAAGAGGTAGCCAGGGGGACAACTCTTTCAGGGATATATATGCTTCTTATATACGGACCTTTTGTATTCGGCATTACCTTGTATTTCATGAATATGTTCAGAAAAAAAGAGACTGACTATTCTCAGCTTTTTTCCGGTTTCGAGTACTTCATAAAGACTTTCTGCCTGATGCTGGTAATGGGTATTTTTATATTTCTATGGACACTGCTCTTTATTGTACCGGGTATCATAGCGGCCATCAGGTACAGTCAGGCTTTTCTTATACTGGTCGATGATCAGACAAAAGGCATAATGCAGTGTATAGATGAAAGCAAGAGAAGGATGGCGGGAAACAAGCTGAAATACTTCTGCCTCCAGCTCAGTTTTATCGGATGGATCATTCTGGCAACTCTGCCGGCGACCATAATAAGCAGTATTTTCGGTTTTATAACAGGTAACTATTTCATAATGCAGATCGGCGCCTTTATCGGAGGAGCAGGACTATTCTTTGTTTATGCATATATGTACACTTCGATGGTGGGATTTTATGAAATACTGACGGGAAGCCTAAAGGGCGACACATACACACCGGGAGAATATTGATGACTGAAAAAAGATTTGTGCCTTTGCTTTTTGCCGGGGATATCAATGTTTACAGCGTGGCAAGGGCTTTTCACCAGGCTTACGGAATAAAATCATATGTTTACGGCAAATTTTATTCGGGACCCTGCCTGGACAGCAAAATAATAAACTATACGGCGGATCCTGCGGCAGACGAGCAGGAAACCTTTTTGACGCTTGTTACAGAGTTTGCCCGGGTCCACGCTGATAAAAAGGTGCTTCTGATCGGCTGCGGCGACAGTTATGTGGAACTGGCCAGCGCCAACAAAGGAAACTTTCCGGCAAATGTCATAGTACCTTATATAGACATTTCGCTGATGCATGAACTAATAAATAAAGAAAAATTCTACAGTCTTTGTGAAAAAAACGGGGTAGATCATCCCGAAACATTCATACACAGAGAAGAATCGGGATATGATATAAAACTGCCCTTTAATGCCCCCTATATAATCAAGCCGTCCAACGGCATTGAGTACTGGCGGCATCCCTTCAAAGGACAGGAAAAGGTATTCAAAGCCGAAAGCTATGAAAGACTCACAGAGATATTGAAAAGCATATATGATGCCGGATATGCTGATTCTCTGATCATACAGGACATGATACCCGGGGACGATACATATATGAGGGTGCTGACTAATTATTCCGACCGGCAGGGCAAAGTCAGCATGATGTGTCTTGGTCATGTACTTCTTGAAGAGCATACGCCCCACGGAATAGGCAACCATGCGGTCATAATCACTGAGCAGAATATAGAACTTGAAGAAAAAATAAAGAAAATGCTGGAAAAGATAGGATATACCGGATTTTCGAATCTTGATATAAAATATGACAGCAGAGACGGAAAATTCAAGGCATTTGAAATAAACACAAGACAGGGCCGCAGCAACTTTTATGTTACCGGCTCCGGAGCAAATGTGGCGGAATATTTTGTACGTGATCATATCTATGGAGAAAATATGGGATTCCATTCTGTGGATACAGAAAATCTTTGGATGGTAGTACCCAAAAAAGTGGCATTCGATTACATCAGAGAAGAATACCACGATGAAATGAAAAGACTCATAAGAGAGGACAAATTTCAAAATCCGCTGATATATGAACATGACAACAAATTAAAGAGAAAACTGAGAACAGCGAAACTTCTCATGGGACACCATAAAAAATTCAAGAAGTATCTGGGGAAATGATTTATGAAAAAAGAAAAAGCCAAGTGTCTTGGTATAATAGGAGGCATGGGACCTCTTGCAACACAGACATTTTATAAAATGATAATAGATATGACTAAGGCAGACTCCGACCAGGATCACATAGACATGATAATACTTAATCATGCCTCTATGCCCGACAGGACAAAAGCCGTCAAAGAGGGAAAACTTGATGAACTTTTTGCCAAACTGGTCATGGATGCAAGATTTCTCGAAAGCGGCGGAGCATCTTTTATTGCCATACCCTGCAACACTTCCCATGTTCTGATCAAAAGGCTTAAGGAGTCGGTGAGCATTCCTTTTATAAACATGATAGAAGAATCGGTAAGTGAAATAAGGGAGATTTACGGCAGCGGCAAAAAGGTCGGTATAATGGCCACGGACGGTACGGTCAAAATGGGCATGTATCAGGAAGAGTGTCTCAGAAAAGATCTGGTGCCCGTGATCCCTTCAGAAAAGAACCAGAAGAGGATCATGAAGATAATATATGAAGGAGTAAAAGCCGGCGAAGTCATCGACAAAAAAGATTTTGATGAAGTGAAAAAGGAATTTGAAGAAAAAGGATGCGAATGTGCACTGCTGGCCTGTACAGAGCTTTCATGTATAAAGGAGACGGAAGGCCTGCCCGATTACTACGTTGACGCCATGGGATCTTTGGCAAAAAAAGCCGTTGAACTTTGCGGAAAGGAGCTCAAATAAATGGAAAAAAATTTTTATGAGTTGAAAGAATATATTTCCTTGTTGGAAGAAGAAGGCCTTATTGATCAGATTTTTGCAGAAGAAGAGGATCTCAAAAAAAGAGTAAGACACGTATCATACAGTTCTAAGGATATTGGATTCAATACTTTATTCATATGTAAAGGAGCTCATTTTTCTGAAGGATATCTTCATGAAGCGCTGGGAAAGGGAGCCTTTGCATATGTAAGCGAAAATAAATACAATGTTGATGCTCCATGCATCAAAGTAGATGACATAAGAAAAGTGATGCCTCTGATAGCGGACTTTTTTTATGAAAGGGTATGGAGACGCATTTGTATAGCGGGAGTGACCGGAACCAAGGGCAAATCCACCACAGCATATTATATGAAAAGCATACTGGATCAGTACCTTAAGGCTTCGAAAAAAC
>JAAYYX010000187.1 GCA_012515135.1 Clostridiales bacterium
TTGTAAAATATGTAGATGAAAAGAGCAAGTAAGTATTATGAATGATTTGATGAAAAAGTATATAACCGTATGCGAAGATGCAAACGGTGTTTTGCAGAGTATTTCATTCGCCAATAATGAAAATTTCAATTTCGCATATGACATAGTTGATGAGCTGGCCCGGACAAAACCTGAGAAGAGAGCAATGCTTTATGTGGATAAAGACAAAAATGAGAGAAGCTTTACATTCAGGGACTTAAAGATATTCTCCGATAAAACAGCAAATTACTTTTCCTTTCTGGGAATAAAAAAGGGAGACAGGGTAATGCTTGTTCTTAAAAGGCATTATCAATTCTGGTTCGCTATTTTAGCACTGCATAAGCTTGGAGCAGTTGTTATCCCCGCGACCCATCAGCTAAAAGAAGAGGATTTTAATTTCAGGTTTGATACCGGAGATATAAACGCCGTATTCTGCACCCATGAAGATGATGTTACGGAAGAGGCGGACAGATCCATAGCCGGCGGAAAAAGAGATGTTATCAAAATAATGACAGGACCCGCAAAGGCGGGCTGGCACGGTTTTGATTCAGAGATGGAAGGGTCCGGTGAAGAATTCCAAAGGAGAGACACAAGGGGTGATGACCCCATGGCCATGTTTTTTACATCAGGCACAACAGGTTATCCCAAGATCGTGACACACAGTTTCAAATATCCGCTGGGACATTATGTCACCGCCAGATACTGGCAGAATGTGGACCCGGAAGGGCTTCATTTCACTTTGTCTGATACGGGCTGGGCGAAGTCATTGTGGGGAAAGATATACGGACAGTGGATGTGTGAGGCTGCAGTATTTATTTATGATATGGAGAAATTCGTGCCCCATGATTTTCTGTCTCTTTTTGCCGGGTTCGGTATAACCACCTTTTGTGCACCGCCCACGGCGTACAGGATACTGGTAAAAAGAAATCTTGAAAAATACAGACTTTCGGAACTGAAGCATGCGACGACAGCAGGGGAAGCATTAAACCCCAAAGTGTGGCAACAGTTCCATGATAAAACGGGTCTTAAGATAATGGAAGGTTTCGGACAAACTGAGACCACCCTTACTGTATGCAATCTCGTTGGTACGGAACCCAGACCGGGATCCATGGGAAAACCAAGTCCTGCTTATGATGTGGATATTGTTGATGAGAAGGGAAATACAGTAAATACAGGAGAAACCGGAGAAATAGTCATAAGAACTGATAAAAATGTTCCTTGCGGACTTTTTACGGGATATTACGGCAATGAAGGGAAAACAGGTGACTGCTGGCATGACGGCATATATCACACCGGGGATACGGCTTTCAGAGATGAAGACGGATATTTCTGGTATGTGGGAAGAACCGATGACCTTATCAAATCCTGCGGTTACAGAGTCGGACCCTTCGAGGTGGAATCGGTCCTTATGGAACTTCCCTATGTTCTTGAGTGTGCGGCCACGGGATTGCCTGATAAAACAAGAGGGCAGATAGTAAAAGCCAGTATTGTTCTTGTGGAAGGCATCAAGGGAGACAGAGCCCTTGAAAAAGAGATAATCGAATACTGCAGGCAGCATATGGCACATTTTAAATGTCCAAGGAAAGTTGAATTCCTTGATGAAATGCCAAAGACCATAAGCGGCAAGATAAGAAGAACGGAACTGCGAGGTGACAAATGATAAAGACTGGGCAAAACAGAGTTTGTCAGATCCTGGGCACAGAATATCCCATAATCCAGGGGGCAATGGCACTGATAGCAGAAAGTAATCTGGCGGGGGCTGTAAGCGACGGCGGCGGACTGGGCATAATAGCCTCGGGAGGAGCCCGCGGCAACTGGGTAGTAAATGAGATCAAAAAAATAAGAGCAATGACAGAAAATCCTTTTGGAGTGAACATCATGCTGCTTGATCCCAATGTTGAAGAAATAATCGACATAGTATGTCGTGAAAAAGTTCCTGTTGTTACTACCGGAGCAGGGAATCCCGGAAAATATATAAAAAGATTAAAAGAAAACGGGATCGCGGTATTGCCTGTCGTTGCCAATCAGACCCTGGCAAAACGAGTGGAAAGAGCAGGGGCCGATGCGGTGATAGCCGAAGGATGTGAGGCGGGGGGCCATATCGGTGAAATAACCACTATGGCTATGATACCTCAAATGGCAGATTCTCTTTCAATCCCTGTCATAGCCGCCGGAGGCATAGGAGACGGCAGAGGGATAGCCGCAGCCTATATGCTTGGAGCTGAAGGAGTGCAGGTGGGAACCAGGTTTTTGACTTCAGAGGAATGCATAGTGGCAAGGAACTATAAGGACGCCATACTTAAAGCCAGGGACTCAAGTACAGTGGCCACCGGAAGAAGCACGGGTCACCCTGTCAGAGTGATAAAAAACAAACTGGCAAGACAAGTGCTGGAAATGGAAAAAAACAATGAGGACGCTGAAAAGATAAATGAAATCTGTACCGGTTCTTTGAGAAGAGCGGTGTTTTCCGGGGATATGGAAATGGGTTCGGTGATGTCCGGCCAGATAGCCGGGCTTGTAAGCAAAGAACAGCCGGCCGCAGAAATAATATCCGAAATGTTCAAGGAGGCAGCAGAAATATATGAAGATAGGCATAGTATTTTCAGGACAGGGAGCTCAGTATCCGGGGATGGGCAAGGAACTATACGATAATTACAATACTGCCCGGGAGATTTTTGATGCGGCAGGAAGTCAGATAAAAGAATGGTGCTTCAACGGCACAGCAGAGATGCTAAGGCAGACATTTGTGACGCAGCCCTCAATATATGTGGTGACAATGGCAGCATACAGGGTATTTACGGAGGAAGCGGAAAAGGAAGGACTTAATAAAGAACTTGAGCTTACAGGTATAGCCGGCTTCAGCCTTGGGGAATATTCGGCTCTTACAGCGGCAGGTACTATAGATGGAATAGGAAAAGGCATAGATATAGTAAAAAAGCGCGGGGCTTTTATGCAGGAGGCCGGCACTGACAGCAAGGGAGATCCAAAGGGGGGTATGGTGGCAGCCTTCGGAGCCAGAGAAAAAATACTGGACATCATAGAGCAAATATCTGAAGGCAGAATACTGGAAGCAGTGAATTTCAATTCTCCCATACAGACAGTGGTGGCAGGGGAAAATACGGCGCTGGAAGAATTCTCAGAAGAAGCATCAAAAAACAGGATCAAAATAAAAAAATTAAGCGTAAGTACGGCTTTTCATTCTAAAATGATGGGACCTGCCTCAGAAAAACTTAAGGGATTACTGTTTTCGGCGGGAATGAAATATCCCCGGGAAAAAATATATTCCAATGTGAACGCAGAGGATATGATGAGCGGATTCACAAAAGACATCAATGATAAAAATGCCGTGAACGGATATATTTCTGAAATTATGGCAAAACAGCTAAAAAGTCCCGTCTACTGGCAGGAGACCATTGAAAACATGTCAAGAGACGGAGCGGAAGCAATAATCGAAGCAGGTCCCGGAAAAACCCTCTTCGGGTTGGTGAAAAAAATAAACAAAGATGTGATCCCATTAAATGTGGAAGATAAAGACAGCCTTCGGGAAACCCTAAGGGTATTAAAGGAGAACATAAAATGTTAAAAGGTAAAACAGCTGTAATAACAGGAGGAGTCAGGGGCATAGGCAGAAGCATAGCAGAGACTTTTTGTGCAAACGGAGCCGATGTGATGCTTTGCTATAGAGCGAGCTCAAAAGAGGCGGAAGAAACTGCTGAAGACCTTAGAAAATACGGAACAAAAGTCGAACTTTTTTGCGGAGATGTGGCCGAATATGAAACAGCAGAGCAGGTAATATCAAAAACAAAAAAAGTTTTCGGCAAAGTAGACATACTTGTGAACAATGCTGGAATGACTTGTGACAAGCTTCTGATAAAAATGAAACCCGAGGAGTTCACCCGGGTTATAGATGTCAATCTTAACGGCAGCTTCAATTTTATGAAAGCTGCCGCTGCGGTAATGATGAAGCAGAGAGAGGGCTGTATAATAAATATGTCCTCTGTTTCGGGAGTCATGGGAAATCCGGGGCAGGCAAATTACAGTGCTTCAAAAGCCGGTATCATCGGAATGACAAAATCCCTGGCCAAAGAACTTGGAAGAAGGAATATAAGAGTGAATGCCATTGCTCCCGGATTCATAGATACAGACATGACTGCGGTTTTGAGCGAGGAACAAAAAAATGCTGCGGCGGAAAACATATCGCTGGGAAGAATAGGAAAACCCGAGGACGTGGCCAAGGCGGCATTGTTTCTGGCCTCCGACATGGGAGATTACATAACAGGTCAGATAATAGGCGTAGACGGCGGACTTATAATATAAAAAACGAGGAGAAATAAATGAACAGAGTAGTTATAACCGGAATGGGTGCAGTAACACCCATAGGAAAAACAGTTGAAGAATCATGGGAAGCCCTTAAAAAGGGGGAAAACGGTATAGATAAAATAACACATTTTGATATAAGTGAACAAAAATGCAAAATGGGAGCAGAAGTAAAGGATTTTGATTATCCGGACAAAAGGGCTGCCAGAAGGATGGATAGATCTTCTCAGTTTGCTGTAACTGCCGCCGGAGAAGCCCTTGCAGACAGCGGGATAAAAAGCGGAGAAAATGTTGCTTCCGAAAGGTTCGGTATAATGGCGGGAACAGGCATCGGTGGGATAATGACACTGGAAGAACAGGTCACAAAAGCGACAAAAAAAGAAAGTGTAAAAGGAGTATCCGCATTGCTTGTACCCATGGTGATCTCGAATATGATCGGAGGGAATCTGGCGATGCAGTTCAAGGCAAAAGGCAGCTGTCTGGGCATAGTTTCAGCCTGCTCGGCAGGGACCCACAGCATAGGGGAAGCATACAGGAACATAAAACACGGATATGCCGATGTTATGCTGGGAGGCGCCGCGGAAGCCGCATTCGCTCCTGTGTGTTTTGCGGGATTCGGCAACATGACAGCCACATCCACAAGGACAGATAAGGACAGATGTTCCACACCTTTTGACAAAGAGAGGGACGGATTCATAATGGGAGAAGGATCGGCTTTTTTCGTTCTTGAGTCCCTTGAGAATGCCAAGGCAAGGAGAGCAAGGATATACGGAGAGATAACCGGATATGGCAGTACATGTGATGCATACCATATAACATCACCTGACCCTGAGGGGGCGGGAGCGTCCGGAGCCATGAGAATGGCCATAAATGAAGCGGGGATCACGCCCGGTGACATAGACTATATAAATGCCCATGGAACAGGCACTCCCCTTAATGACCTTTATGAAACAAGGGCAGTGAAAGCAGTTTTTGGCGAGAAAACAAAAGTTCCAATAAGTTCTGTAAAAGGAAACATAGGGCATCTACTGGGGGCTGCCGGAAGTGTTGAAGCGGTTTTTTCCATGAAAGCCATAATGGACAGTTTCATTCCTCCCACCATAAATCTGAAAGTGCCCGATGAAGAACTGGATCTTGACTATGTGCCCAATGAAGGCAGGAATGAAAAGCTTGACTGTATAATGACAAATTCCCTCGGCTTCGGCGGTCATAACGGATCCCTGGTGATCAGGAAATATGAAGAGTAAAAGAGAAAAACAAAAATAAAAAAGAAAGAGGGAATTGATCATGTTATTTGACAAAGAACAGATAATGAAGATAATACCCCACAGAGAACCATTTCTGCTTATAGACGAAGTTGTTGAGATGGAAACAGGGGAAAGCATAACTGCCATAAAGCATGTCAAAGAGGATGAATACTATTTCAGAGGACATTTTCCGGAAGAACCGGTAATGCCGGGAGTCCTTATAGTAGAAACCCTGGCACAGGCCGGGGCGGTGGCGGTGCTTTCCATGGAAGAGAACCGGGGCAAGACTGCATATTTCGGCGGAATAAGGGAAGCCAAATTCCGTCGGAAAGTGGTTCCGGGAGATGACTTGATATTGAAGGTGAAATTGGATAGAATGAGAAGCAGAGCAGGAACAGGGGAATGTGAAGCCTATGTGGCGGGCGAGCTGGCCTGCAGATGCAGCATATTGTTTGTATTGGGATGAAATAAGAGGGACAGTAATGGATGATGCAAAGAAAATAAACGAAGTAATGGTGAGCCTCTTTAATATAGTGCTAAAAATCGAAGAAAAGGCCATAAAAGAATCCACCATTCATGATCTGTCCATTACAGAGATGCATACATTGGATGTTATAGGCATCGGTAACGGTCGAACCATGAGCGAAGTGGCTCAAAGACTCCAGATAAATCTTTCCACTCTTACAACAGCCATAAACAAACTCGTAAAAAAAGGATACGTCGAAAGATTCCGTATACCCAGCGACAGAAGGATCGTCAAGATAAAACTCACAAAAGAAGGCATAGATGCAGTGAAAGAGCATGAAGCTTTCCACGATGAGCTTATAAGAAAAGCCCTTGGCAAAGTCTCTGATGAAGAAATCAAAAGTCTGATCGTTTCTCTGGATAACATCGATACATTCATGCATATGCAGATGGCCAAACCCATAAGGGATGAAAGAGATTATTCCCTGGGGATAATAGATTTTCAGAATCTGCATATAAAGAAAGCCTTATTCCAGGGAGGAATGGGAGTTGGGATATCCCTTGGAGGTCTGGCAGGAGCGGTAGCCAAAGAAGGCGGAATGGGAATAATATCGGGTTCAAGCATCGGTTTTGACGAAGAGGATTTTGAGACGGATCCCCAAAAAGCTAACAGGAGAGCATTGAAGAAGGAAATAAAAAAAGCTCTGGCAATTGCGGACACAGAAAAAAACCGAGGGATGATCGGTGTAAATATTCCCTATAATACAGAGGATTACAGAGAATATGTAAAAACGGCCGTCTCAGAAGGGGCAGGGGCGCTTATAACAGGAGCCGGCCTTCCCATGACGTTGCCGGGTATATGTGAAAGGGAGGGCTATGAAAATATAGCCCTGATACCGGTAATATCCTCATTAAGAGCAGCAAGAGTAATAATAAAAAACTGGCAGAAAAAACACAGAAAAAGACCCGATGCATTTATTTTTGAGTCGGCCATGGCAGGAGGGCAATTGGGCTTCAAGGAATCGGAACTCTTAAGAGCCCGGGAACTTTATTATAAAACGATCACAGATATAAAAACTGAGATAGAAGACATACCGCTTATAGTGGCCGGGGGGATATTCTCCCGGGAGGATGCAAGAAACGCATATGTTTACGGTGCCGACGGGATACAGCTGGGCACCAGATTCGTCACCACCAAAGAATGTGATGCCAAAGAAAGCTATAAGCAGGCATATATAAACTGCAAAGAAGAAGATATTATAATAATCATGAATCCCCAGGGTGCTCCATGCAGGGCTCTGGCAAATAAGTTCACTAAAAACCTTCGGGGGACAGACTATGATATAACAGAAGCCCTTGTAAAAGCGGCAAAGGGAGATGTGAAAAACGGCCTTGTTTTCTGTGGAAGCAAGGCATACAAAGCAAAAAAAATAGATACGGTGGCAGATATATTCAAAGAATTCATCTGATCATCAAGAGAAAACACCTTTCCTGAAAAACAGAAATCCCCGCAAAAAATAAACCCCCCGCGGGGTTTTTAAGTGTTGGGATATATGTTAAAATAGTCTGAAAGATATATGGCAGAAGATCGGTGTTATGAAAAAAATCCCATATGAAGAAATCAAAAATTATCTGGAAAGTATTCCCGGCGTCGTTGTTATAGATATGAAAGGGAATGTCGTTTATGTGAATGAACAGTGTGCCGGTTATTTTGGCATGTCAAGGGATTCGATCTACGGCAAAAACATAAAAGAAGTTTTTCCTCAGACAAAAATGATCGAAGGACTAAAGCTGGATGAGCCCGGATTGAGATTTTACAATTCATACCTGGGGATAGGCATATCCGTGCAGGTGCCGGTATATGAAGGAAACAAAAAAATAGGACTTTTGGAATATGACGTGACGCAAAGCTCGGAGAAGCTTTACGATCTCTCCAGGGACTACGGGAACTTTCTTGATCAGGAGCTGTTGAATCTTGAAAAAGAGATAATCGAAAAAAGGGATTCACGATACTCCATAAGCAGTATCATCGGAGGCTCCGAAGCTATTCTTGAGGTGAAGAAAAAAATCATAACGGCGGCAAAAAGCAATTCCACGGTCATAATAAAAGGTGAAACAGGCACCGGCAAGGAGCTGGTAGCCCATGCCATACACAATTTGAGCGGCAGAAGAAGGAACCGTATCGTCAAGATAAATGCAACGGCTTTTCCTGAAACTCTTATAGAATCCGAATTGTTCGGATATGAGGGAGGAGCCTTTACCGGGGCAAAAAGAACCGGGAAAAAAGGCAAGTTCGAAATGGCAGACAAGGGAACACTTTTTATAGATGAGATAAACAATATGCCCATGTCCGTGCAACCGAAGTTACTTAGAGTACTTCAGGAGCGTGAAATAGAAAGAATAGGCGGCAACAAAGATATTTCAGTTGATGTAAGGGTCATAGCCGCAACAAACGAAGACCTGCAGGAACTGATATATGAAAATAGATTCAGGGAAGATCTTTATTACAGACTGAACGTCATAGAGATAGAAGTCCCCACCCTGAGAGCCAGGCTGGAGGATATAGAAGATCTTGTTACTGAAAAAATAAAGGAACTCAATATTGAACTTGGTGCAGATGTGGAGAGAGCCACGGCTCCTGCCGTGAATTTCCTGAAAAAATATAACTGGCCGGGAAATGTCAGACAGCTTCATAATGTGGTCGAAAGGGCGATGAATTTCTCAAAGGGCAAGGAACTAACAAAGGAGGATTTCCAGGTGGCAATGACAGGTACATGTGCTGCGGGAGAAAAAACAAAAACAAAAATGATACAAAGCAGCAGGTGCTCCATAGAAGAGGCGAGAAACAATGCCGAAAAACAACTGATAGAAGATACTTTGAAAATGTGTGGCAACAATAAGACCAAAACTGCGGAATGCCTTGATATCGCAAGACCTCTTCTTTATCAGAAAATGAAAAGATTGGGGATAAAAACATAAAAAAGAAATAATAAATGTAAGTATAAAGTGACAATGTAATCACAAACTTACACCATACAGAAATCCCGTGATCTTAAGCAAAAAATATAATAAGAATGAAAACTGTAAGTTTATACTTACGGTTTTATTTTTTTTGTTGATAAAAAACGTTGGAATATGAAGTAAAGCCACTTGGCATTGATATTGCATTACTATATTAAATAAGATTCCAGGTAAAGCATAAACATAAGGAAAAGATTTATTTATAACAAAAAA
>JAAYYX010000188.1 GCA_012515135.1 Clostridiales bacterium
CTGGTTTATATCGATAAGGACTATTTTCCCTTTGACATCGATGTCCTTATAGTCTGCCATGGTGCCTTTATCAAGATAAAGGATCTCTGCTTTGAGGCCTTTTTCAGGAGTTTCGGCAGTTGCATAAGAGTAAACGGGATAATCTTTGTCGTTGACACTGAAAGTGGCACCTTCGTTGGACCAGAGATCGCATTCTGCAGCGTCCTTTGACACATCTTGAAGGCCCATTCTTTTCATCTCCGTCGCCAGCCAGTCGGCAGCAGCATGTTCTGCATCGCTGCCGGCATTTCTTCCGCCCAACCTGCTGGAAAGAAAGTCCTTGTTTTCAGAAAGGAAAACTGCGGAATCATATCCGTAGTCAGTATCTACAGCGCTGCTGTATTTTTCATGCATGGCTTTTAACTCATCGGGAACTTTGTATTCATCATCGTTGCCGCATCCTCCAAGAGCAAAGACGGAAAAAATCATTATCAATGCCGTTATGATAGCTGTTGTTTTCTTTTTCATTTGAAAAAGCACCTCCCCGGTTATACTAACAGAAAAAATTATATAATAAAAAAGAGCTTGTAACAACAGAAAACATGAAACATGATTATTAGCTTTCTGCCCGGGAATCATGCATGTCGGGCAAAACAGCCATTGGGGGAATCATGCTTGTTGGGCAAAACAGTCATTTGGGGGATCACGCTTGTTGGGCAAAACAGTCATTGCAAAATCCATGCTCTGTAGGGTATAATTTTTTTATGAAGAAGACTACGGAAAAACAAATAATAAGCCTTATAAAAGAAAGGCCAAAAGAGTCTCATAAGGGAGATTTCGGCAGGATAATGATAGTCGCGGGATCGAAGGGAATGGCCGGAGCCGCTATTTTGTGCGGAAAAGCAGCATTGAAGTCAGGAGCAGGTCTCGTGGAATACTATGCACCGGAAGAGATATTTCCTATACTTCAGACAGCCGTTCCTGAAGCCACCTGCAAAAGTAGAGGTACTTTACCTGCCACCGACAGATATGATGCTGTTGCATTAGGTCCGGGACTTGGCGGATCCGGTGAAAACTGCAGCCTTATGGTGAATCTTCTGGATTCTTACAAAGGCCCCCTTGTGATAGATGCCGACGGCATAAACACCATTGTTTCGGAAAATCTTTTTGACGAGCTCATTCATTCAGAAGCTGATATCGTAGTTACACCTCATCCCGGAGAAGCAAAACGGCTTCTTGGAATAGATATAATAACAAAAAGAGAAGAAACGGTACTGGAGATAGCAAAAACATTTGATGTTACAGCTGTCCTTAAAGGAGCAGGAACACTGATAGCTCTTCCGGAAGGGAAAGTTTTTCTCAATGATACGGGGAACCCCGGCATGGCCACAGGGGGAGCAGGAGATGTTCTTACCGGAATAATAGCGGCTCTCATGGGACAGAGACTTCCCGCAGCAGATGCAGCAGCGGCAGGAGTGTATATACATGGCCTGGCAGGAGATATGGCAGCGGCTGAAATAGGAATGACCGGCATGACGGCAATGGACATATGCGATTTTACAGCAAAAGCATTCAAATATGTATTGGGAAAATAATCTCATCCAAAACAGTGATTTTGAAAATTAAAAACAATGATTTTGAAAACCAGAAACAATGATTTTGAAAACTAAAAACAATGGTTTTGAAAACTAAAAAAAATGATTTAGAAACAAGCACTTTAAAGCAACTATTGATCAGGGAGGAATAAATGGACTGCAAAGAATTACAAAAAACAGCCGCACAGATAAGGATGACCATAATAAAGGCTGTAAGTGCTGCGGGATCCGGACATCCGGGAGGTTCTCTTTCGGCTGCGGATATACTCACGACACTTTATTTCAGGGTCATGGATGTGGATCCGAAATATCCGCAAAAGCCGGACAGGGATAAGTTTATCCTTTCAAAGGGACACGCAGCCCCTGTACTTTATGCCACATTAGCCGAAAAAGGTTTTTTCCCCAAGGAAGATGTATTGACATTGCGAAAGATAAACGGGAAATTCCAGGGGCATCCGGATATGAACAAAGTCATAGGTGTTGAAATGTCCACCGGTTCTCTGGGACAGGGGCTTTCGGCGGCCGTGGGCATGGCAATGGCGAACAAAATAGACAGGAATCAGGGCAGGATCTATGCGCTCATGGGAGACGGAGAGATACAGGAAGGCATGATATGGGAAGCGGCAATGTCAGCATCCCACTATAAGCTTGACAACCTTACCGGGATCGTGGATTGGAACGGCATCCAAATAGATGGAAGAAACGATGAAATAATGACGGTGACTCCCGTTGCAGACAAATTCAAAGCTTTCGGTTGGAACGTTATAAATGCTGACGGACACGACATAAAGGAACTTATAGATGCCTTTGAAAAAGCAAAAGTATTTAAAGGAAAGCCCACTGTAATAGTAGCAAAAACCGTTAAGGGCAAGGGCGTATCCTTTATGGAAAACACAAATGCATGGCACGGTAAAGCGCCTGATGAGGATCAGACAAAAAAAGCGCTTGAAGAACTGGGAGGTGCTTTATAATGGCAGAAAAAATGGCGACCAGAGATGCCTACGGAAAAATATTGATCAAACTGGGCGAAAAATATGAAAATCTGGTGGTGATGGATGCGGATCTTTCAGGCTCAACAAAATCCGCCGCCTTCGGGAAAGAATACCCCGAAAGGTTTTTCAACATGGGAATAGCCGAACAGAATCTTTACGGGACTGCGGCAGGGCTGGCCATTTCGGGGAAAATCGTTTGTGCAAGTACTTTTGCTATGTTTGCCACGGGAAGGGCCTTTGAGATAATAAGGAATTCCATAGGTTACACCCGAGCAAATGTCAAGATATGTGCTTCACACGCAGGAATAACAACGGGGGAGGACGGAGCCAGCCATCAGACATTTGAAGATATCGCCCTTATGAGGACGATACCGGGAATGACGATAGTGAATCCTGCAGACGGAGTCTCGGCAATGAAACTGATCGAGCAGGCAGTTGCGTTCAAAGGACCTTGCTATGTAAGACTTGGGCGTGCAGCAGTACCACTGATTTATGCGGAAAGTGTTGACATAAAAATTGGAAAAGCAAACCGGCTCAGAGAGGGAAAAGATGTTGCTATAATTGCAACAGGCATAATGGTTAATGAAGCTTTGGCAGCCGCTCAAGAACTTTCAGAAGAGGGGATAGAGGCGACTGTGATAGATATGCACACTATAAAGCCCATGGACAAAGACGCTGTAATAGAAGCTGCAAAAGAAACCGGCGCCATAGTGACTGCCGAAGAACACTCGATAATCGGGGGACTAGGCGGCGCTGTTGCTGAAGTTCTTTCACAAAATCATCCTGTAAAGATGAAAATGGTAGGACAGATGGACACTTATGGGGAATCCGGCAAGCCAGAAGAGTTGAAAGTCAAATACGGAATGACATCTGCCAACATAGTAAAAGCCGTAAAAAACATAAAAGCCATAAAAGCCATAAAAAGCAGTATATAAAATTGACTTTCATCAGCTGATAACAAAGAAAAACCATCAGAACCTCAATAAAAACTAAATGATTTCCTAAAACATGCATAATCTTTTAAATTATTTGTGAGTATGCATGTTTTTTTGTAGATTTTTTAATTATTAAGAAAAATATGGTAAAAATAGTAATATATAATAATATTTTGATGCATATTTCTACAAAATTTATGTTGCTCACTAAGAATTAACGAAAAAACGTGCATATTAGACATAAATATACACTTATATGCACGTTTTAGAAAAAAATATAAAAACTATATATTTTTAAAGATCTTTTTAAGATCATTTCAGCTATTTGATCTACTATTAGAATTTGGAGACTTGCTAATCGAGATGTATAGGACCATCTCACAAAATATTGACAATGTATACCATTAAAGGTAAAATGTGTATATATAAAATAACATTATTATCATATGCATTTTGAAACCAGGAAAGAACTTAAAAGAATAGAATGCAAAATAGTGAGATTAAGTGAACTTAAAAGAATTGAAAATTGTATATAAGTGATGTAATAAAATGTCATAAGAATAGATATAAAGACAAGCAATATGAGGACGATTAGAATGAACAGAAACTTTAAAAGAGAATTTGAAGATGACCAAGTACTCCAGGTAAACGAAAGACTTAAAGTCGGGATACTTGGGATAGGAAAAGGTGCCGGTGCCACGTTTGTAGCGACCTCAGTAGCAAGACTTTTGGGAATGCAAAAAGAAAAAGCGGTGGCATTCGTTGAGCTAAGAGAATTAATAGATGAAACAGCAATAGTATTAGCAGAAAGACCGGCAAATAGCGAAGCACGAATACGAAAACAAAATATGCATGCTAGAATTGAAAAACAATTAAGGGAGGCTAAGCAGGGCCCATATGACCGAGAGTCATGGGAGGATAAAGAGGACAGAGCGGCTGTAGAATTTCAAAAGATACAGTTGTGTCGAGATGTCCCGGAAGCCTTAGAAGCCCAGCAGGCAATGGAGATCCAACGGGGCAGAGAGACGAGAAAACTCGGCGAACTCCGCGAAAGAGCATACAATGGGGCTCCGGTTATGAGAGATTCGCTCAATGGGGCTCCGGTTATGAGAGATTCGCTCAATGGGGCTCTGGTTATGAGAGATTCGCTCAATGTTGCTCCGGTTATGAGAGATTCGCGCAATGTTGCTCCGTTGATGAGAGATTCGCTGATATATGAGAGTATAGGCGCAGAAAAAAGATTTTCAAACAGAGAATTTGCCCCTTTCTACACTCTCGTTAAAAAAAGAAAATACATAAGGGGAATAAAAAACATGGATGCGGGCGTAAATTGGGCCCTTATGACCTCCTATGAGTCAAAGACAGGATATGCATTGACTGCACTGGAAGAAGCCCGGCTGATAAACAATATATACGGTGACGTTATAATATGTGATATGGGAAGTGAAATCAAAATCAGCCGTCTGGATGAAATGGACAAAATCATATGCGTTGTGGATCCCATGCCTTCCAGACTTATCGGTAGCCGGACTGTTTATCAAAAATTGAAGGAGGAAGAACATAAGGGCAAGGAAATCATCTGGATCATAAATAAAGCCAACGGAGGCATCAACAAAAAATGCTTCAGAGAATACATAAAGATAAAGAAACCCATAACAATACCGCTTATACGGCCGGAATACTTTTATACAGCTGAATACAACTGCCGGATCCCTTTTGAGCAAAGAGAAATAAAAAATAAGGTCAGGAACCAATTTGAAGAAATAGTGAAGCATATTATTGCGGGTTGAAAAGAAAAAAACCACGTGGTACAATATATGGTGGTTTATAATAAAAACCGCTGCGGAGGATATCTTTATATATGATTACATTCAAAAACGTGACTAAAAGGTATAAAACCAATATCGGACTTGATGATGTCAGCATAAAAATAGAAAAGGGTGACTTTGTTTTTCTTGTTGGCCCCAGCGGCGCAGGAAAATCCACATTCATCAAACTTATTTTAAAAGAAATAGATGCCGATAAAGGAAGCATAAGAGTCAAGAACCATGAAGTAACAAGGCTTTCCAACCGGCAGATACCCATACACAGAAGAAACATAGGTATAGTTTTTCAGGATTTTCGGCTACTGCCCAACAAGACAGTGTACGAAAATGTGGCATTTGCCATGGAAATAACCCATCAGAGCAAGAGGGCCATCAGGCGCCAGGTGCCTCAGGTGCTCAGCCTGATGGGAATAGGCAGCAATGCCTGCAAGTATCCTGATGAACTTTCCGCCGGGGAACAGCAGAGAGTGGCCATAGCAAGAGCCATAGTGAACAAACCCACAGTCCTCATCGCAGACGAGCCCACAGGCAATCTTGATCCGGACACGGCCTGGGAAATAATGCGCCTTCTGGAAATGATAAACCAGAGAGGGACCACGATACTGATGGTCACCCATGCCAAAGACATCGTTGACCGGATGAACAAGCGCGTAGTTGCCATAGACAAAGGCAAAATAACCCGTGATGAGACCGGAGCATATAATTTTCATGAAGAACCGGGAACGAAGACGGCCAGGGACAGTATGATTTTCAGCAGAGTGGGAGGGCTTTTGAAAAAAAATGATGAGTAGATTCGGCTATACTATTAAACAGGCCTTTAGGCAGGTATTCAGAAACAGGGCGATGACACTGGCATCGGTGTTTGCCATAACAGCCATGCTTCTGATACTGGGGATATTTTTCCTACTGATAATAAATGTAAACACTGCTGCAGAATCGGTAAAAAAGGATTACAACACCATTGAAGTATTTATGCTGGAAGAGACCGATGAAACCCGGACACAGCAGATAATCAATGATGTTACAACTTGGCCCAATGTGGCGGCTGCAGTCTACAGAAGCAAAGATCAAGCCATGCAGATACTGAAGGACAGATGGGGAGACAGCGCATATCTTCTGGACACCCTTGAATCCAACCCTCTGCCGAATTCCATAGTGATAACAGTGGCAGACCTTGAAAGTTCTGATAAAGTTGCTGTAAAAGCGAAGAATATACAGGGCATAGAAGATGTCAAGTATTATAAGGATACTGTTGATAAACTGCTAAAGGTCACAAACGGCATGAAGATAGCAGCAATGATAATAATGGCTTTCCTGGTGGTGGTTTCAATAGTAGTTGTTTCAAACACAATAAAACTTACGGTTTTTGCCAGATCCGAAGAGATCACAATAATGAAATATGTGGGGGCGACAAACTGGTTTATCAGGGGCCCGTTTCTTGCGGAAGGAATAATAATAGGTATTGTTTCCGCCCTTGTATCAGTTGGTATGATCGCGTTGGTTTATACCAGGGTCATTGATACCGTCGGACCCGGCCTTGTAAGGATCCTGTCTGTCCCGCTGGTGCCGGCAGATTTTATGATAATAAATCTGATTTACATATTTTTGTCTCTGGGCATAAGCATTGGAGCCTGGGGCAGCATCATTTCCATGAGAAGATTCCTTGATACATAAATCAGCAAATTGAACGATGCAAAATAAATAACAGGATGGAACATCGAACACACACCCTGAACAAACTTATCCGAAGGAGGCGCTTGTTCATGAAAAACAGATTGAAAATGATCATTGTACTTATGGTCGCGCTAACTATGGTATGCAGCGTGAGCTATACTTATGCAACGAGTCTAAATGATATAAATAAAAAAATCGACAGTACAGAGGACAAACTGGAGGAAGGCAAAGATAAAGTCAAGGATATGAACGAAGACATATCTCAGCTTCAGCAAAAGATAAACTCAAACCAGACCGGCATAGTGACTCTTGAAGCTCAGATCGCTGAAAAAGAAGCATCCCTGGCTGCAAAAAAAGCAGAAATCAACAAAAATACAGACTCAATGAACAAAAGACTGAGAAATATGTACAAAAGCGGTTCCGTTAGTTTTATAGATATAATTTTAAGTTCCGGAAATGTGGGCGAACTCATAACCAACATGGAAATGATCAAGATCATTTACAAGAGCGACAGCGACCTTATAGCAGCACTCAAAAAAAGTTATGCAAAAATTAAAGCTGAGTCAAAAGAGCTGGCAAAGATGAAATCGGATCTGGAAGCCAAGCAACAGCAGATGAGTGCCGATAAGGCGGATATTTCCCAGAAACGTTCCGCGGTGGCAGCAGACAACAAGGAACTGGAACAAAAACTGGATTCCCTTAACGCCGAAGCCGACAGGATAACATCAGACATACAAAGCCTTTCCAGCAAAGATACCAAATACAGCGGAGGAGTCCTGCTTTGGCCATGTCCCAGTTCTCACAGAGTCACTTCCGAATTCGGATACAGGATACATCCCATACTGGGATACAGAAAACTGCACACGGGAATCGATATCGGCGCTTCATATGGAGCGGCCATAGTTGCGGCCAACAGCGGCAAAGTTATTGCTTCATATTACAATTCCAGTTATGGAAATATGGTCATGATAGACCATGGCGGCGGCATAGTTACCCTTTATGCCCATGCAAGCTCAAGGCTTGTGAGCAAAGGGGCTTCTGTAAGCCGGGGTCAAACTATCGCAAGGGTGGGAAGCACAGGGTCTTCCACGGGGAACCATCTTCATTTTGAGGTCAGAGTGAACGGTTCCTACAAGAATCCCAGGAGTTATCTATAGATGAATGATATACATCCCATAATAAGAGAACTGCTTAATAAACGCGGGATAAAAACAGAAGAAGAAGTACAGGAGTTTTTATCGCCGACGCCAAAAAAAACATACGATCCATTCCTTCTTTTGAATATGAAAGAGGGAGTGGATTTAATATTGTCCACAATAAATAAAAAGGGCAAAATATGCATTTACGGAGATTATGATGCGGACGGCATCACATCCATTTGTGTACTAAAGACCATACTTTCAGAGCTCACAGAAACAGAAAATATCGATTATTATATCCCTTCCAGATTCCAGGAAGGATATGGGCTCAATAAGATCGCCCTCAAAAAAATAAAAGAAAAGGGCACTGATCTTTTGATAACTGTGGATTGCGGCAGCAATTCAAGAGACGAGGTCTTTTACGCAAATGAAATAGGTCTGGACATCATCGTTACGGATCATCACAGCATAACTGAAGGCAGATCGGAATGCATACTGATAAATCCCAAACAGCCCGAATGCCCTTATCCCTTCAAAAATCTGGCGGGCTGCGGAGTGGCTTTCAAGCTGGCTCAGGCCATAAGAGAAAAGGCAGACCTGCCAAGGCCCATCACCAACAGCCTGCTTGATATAGTCGGCATCGGCACCATAGGAGATATCGTACCGCTCCTTGACGAAAACAGGACTCTGGCAAAATACGGAATATATGAAATAAACAAAAGCAAAAGACCGGGGCTTACTAAGCTCATAGGATCAGTTTCCCTCAAGGGGGGTGAACTCGGATCCGATCAGGTGGCGTTCGGTATCGTTCCCCATCTTAATGCTGCGGGAAGAATGAAAGATGCTTCAGTGGGAGTGGATCTGCTTCTTGCCAAAGATGAGGATGAGGCACAAACGCTTTCTGAAGAACTGATCATGCATAACCGGGAAAGAAAGCGAGTCCAGGAAGAAACCTTCCGGGAATGCCTGGGACTGAAGGAAATACAGTGTCCCGACAGCCTTTTTCCGGTCATAA
>JAAYYX010000189.1 GCA_012515135.1 Clostridiales bacterium
CAGGATATAGAGGACATGTATACTCTGAGGAAAATATATGAGATACAGGCCGTCAGATGGGCCATCAGCAGGATCACCGAAAAAGAAATGGATGAACTGGAGGAGACTTTTGAGTTCATGGAATTTTACACAATGAAAAACGATATGAATAAAATGCTCAATATCAATATAAATTTCCATCAAGTTATTTACAGGGCATCTCATAACCGTATGCTTAGGCAGCTTCTTTCTTCATACCAGGTGTATATCAAGCATCACAAAAAACCTCAGAAAGATACAGAAAAATACCTGACCGAAGTTCTGGAAGAACATCGTCAGATTTTCAAAGCTTTCAAAGACGGCGATGTGGATTCCGGAGTAAGGGCCATGGAGATGCATATGGATAATTCCAGAGAACGCAATCAGTACTGATACACGGAAAGTTAAACAGTATCTATACATGAAGCCGAAAGTCCAAGTATTCAAAAAGAGATCCTAAGATCTCTTTTTTTATTATCGTTTGATATGGGCTGTTATTACCATCGGTTGCTTATTAAGGTTCTTTTTCTTATGAAAAGTCTCTGACTACCGGCTTGTAAAGTCCTGTTTGTCGCCTTTGTTGTCTATGGTAACAGTCTCACCTTCCTTGATCTCTCCGCTTATTATCCGCTTTGCCAGCTCGTTTTCTATATGCTTCTGCAGATATCTTTTGACAGGCCTTGCCCCGTATATGGGAGAATAGGCTTCCTTGGCAATAAGTTTCTTGCTGGCATCTGTCAGCTGCAGTGTTATGTTTTTTTCTGCCAGTTTGCGTTCTATATCTTTCATTGAAATATCTACTATCTTTTCTATCTCTTCTTCGGTAAGCGGGCTGAAAACTACTATATCATCTATCCTGTTTATAAACTCAGGTCTGAAATTCTTTTTCAGTTCTTCCACCACCTGTTCCTTGACTTCGTTTGAAATAGTACCGTCATCCTTTATGTTTTCCGTAAGATATATGCTACCTATATTTGATGTCATTATTACCAGTGTATTTTTGAAATCGACAGTCCTTCCCTGGTTGTCTGTAAGTCTCCCGTCATCCAGAAGCTGCAGAAGTATGTTAAAGACATCGGGATTGGCCTTTTCTATTTCATCAAAAAGCACCACACTGTAGGGCTTGCGTCTTACTGCTTCAGTAAGCTGACCTCCTTCGTCATATCCCACATATCCCGGAGGTGCACCAACCAGCCTTGAAACCGAGTGTTTCTCCATATATTCAGACATATCTATCCTTATGATATTTTTCTCCGAGTCGAAAAGCGCTTCGGAAAGGGCCTTTGCCAGTTCAGTCTTGCCCACCCCTGTCGGTCCCAGGAAAATAAAGGATCCCATTGGGCGATTCCTGTCTTTTAAACCTGCTCTGGCCCTTAATATGGCCTCTGATACTGCATTTATGCCCTCGTCCTGGCCTATCACTCTCCTGTGAAGTATATCCGGCAGTTTAAGAAGTCTTTCTTTTTCGCTTTCCACAAGTTTGCTTACGGGTATTCCGGTCCATTTGGAAACAACTTCGGCGATCTCTTCTTCTCCCACTTCCTCTTTCAGAAGACGGGATTCTTTTGCTTCCGAAGCCTGCTCCTTATCTTCTTCAAGTTTTTTTTCAAACTCGGGTAATGTGCCGTATTTCAGCTGTGCCAGTTTTTCAAGATCATAATTTCTTTCTGCCTCTTCTATTTCAAGCTTGACTTCCTCTATGCGCTGTTTGGTTTCTTTCACCTCACTTATTGCTTTTTTTTCACTTTCCCACTGGGCTCTCATGGCATCATTTTCGTTTTTCAGTTCAGCCAGTTCTTTTTCTATGTTTTCAAGTCTTCTGCCCGAGGCTTCATCGCTTTCCTTGCCCAAAGCCTGTTTTTCTATCTCCAGCTGCATTATCTTTCTGTTTATCTGATCCAGTTCTGAAGGCATACTGTCTATCTCTGTCCTGATCTTTGAAGCAGCTTCATCCATAAGGTCTA
>JAAYYX010000190.1 GCA_012515135.1 Clostridiales bacterium
AAGATTTTATAGAATATTTTTTTGTTATATGATATATTTGAATGAGTTAGAAATTTAACACGTTAAAGAGAGGTGGCTGTCATACTATACGATATCAGCTATGAAATCTGCGCTCTGATATTCCTGTCAGTTGTCGCCGTGCATTTTTTCAGTGAGTACCGCTTCCCGAGTATCACAAATCTTATTTTCAAAATCATATTAGGGGCAACATTTTTTTATACACTCCTTGATATTGCCACCGCATATACCATTTCTTATAATGATCGATTTTCATTTTTACTGAATCTAATGCTTAATCAGTTGTTTTTTATGCTCCTTATATTTCTGGCTCCCCTTATATATCTTTTTATCCTGAGCCTTACAGATAAGCTTACAAAGAAGAACCGTGTTTTTATCGGCATATCTTTTTTACCCTGGCTGGCGTTGTTTATCATATGGGTTCTGAATCCCATAAGAGGCGGCTTTTTTACTTTCGATATATATAATGATTACATTCACGGACCTTTTTATTACTTGATTTTTATTATTTCGGCTTTCTATTTATGCCTTGCCCTTTGCATGACTGTGATAAACAGAAAGGTCATACAAAAAAAGCAGTTCGTTGCCATCTTTATGTTCTCTGTTTTCTTTTTTGTTGCTTTGTCCATACAGTACTACAATCCGTCTCTTCTGCTTTCGGGCATGGCCGCATGCCTGGCAGTGGTTATGGTATATCTCACTCTGCAAAATCCTGCTGATATGCTTGATGATCTTACGGGCTGTCTTAACCGTACGGCTCTTCTGCGATTCATAAAAGAAAGAATGAAAAAGAAGGCCTGCTGCAATGCTATAATCGTATCCCTTGACGATCTGCCGGAAATAAACAAACTTTTCGGAATGGATACCGGAAATGAGGTACTTTTCAATTTTGCAAAATTCCTGAAAGGCATTTCCAAAAAAGCATTTGTCTTCCGCCTGATGGGCGACACCTTTATAATAGCCACCGATAAACAAAAGGAATGTTTTGAAATAAAGGACATCATATCCGGGAAACTCAAAACTTCCTCTTTTACAGAAGATATAAATATAAAAATATCGGCCACTTTATGCTATACCAGGAATGTGAGATGTCCGGCCCAGGAATCAGACGTCATGCTAATCCTCCTTGAAGGTCTGCAGGCTGCAAAATCCAAGGGAAAAGGTTCGGTGTTTGAAATATCTCAGGCTTTTGCAGATTCGGTGATCTTCAGTTTTGATATGCGCTCCATATTAAAAGAAACTCTGGAAAAGCAGGATCTTCAAATATGGCTCCAGCCCATTTTTTCTCCTGCAACAGGAAAAATAATAGGAGCGGAAGCATTAAGCAGGATACTTCATCCCGAAAAGGGTATCATAAGTCCCGCGGATTTCATTCCTCTTGCAGAAAAAACCGGCATGATCACAGAAATAAGCCGCCAGGTCCTTGAAAAAATATGCAGCTTCATAAAGGAACACGAGCCCTTCAGATATGAAGGGTTTGAATGTATATCAATGAACCTTTCTGTAGCAGACATCATGCAGAATGATTTTCCGGTAAAGGTGAATGACTGTATAGAAAAACATGATCTGGTCCCAGGCTCTGTTATATTCGAAATAACAGAAACCGCCGCTGCTTTGGGCAGCGATACTCTCAAAAATAATATGGAAAAACTGTGTGAAAAAAACCATGAATTCGCCATTGATGACTTCGGCACCGGATACTCCAATCTTTCAACTCTTACAAACCTTCCTTTCCTGATACTGAAAACAGACCGTTCAGTGATGCCCGATGATCTGTCAGACAAAAAACAGACTTCCGTATTCATGAAACTGATAGATCTTTTCAAAGGTGTCGGTCTTGATGTTATCGTCGAAGGAGTCGAAACAAAAGAGCAGCATGATCTGCTGCTCCGTCTTGGTGTAAAATATGCACAGGGTTTTTATTATGCCCGGCCGATGCCCATGGATGAATTCGCAAAGTTCATAAAAACCGTAAATTCCTAGGAGATACGAACAATATG
>JAAYYX010000191.1 GCA_012515135.1 Clostridiales bacterium
AAAAACTGGTGGAGACAGCCCAGGCAGAGGGTGCCTATTATATATGTCACGGCTGCACGGGAAAAGGAAATGATCAGGTGCGTTTTGAAACCACCATCAAAGCCCTTGACCCGGCCATAAAGATCATTGCCCCCTGGAGAGATGATCGCTGGCAGTTCTCTTCCAGAGAAGATCTTGTGGAATATGCCAGGGGCCATGATATCCCCATAGATCAAAGCATAGAAAAAATATACAGCAGAGATGAAAACATATGGCACATAAGCCATGAAGGCGGGAATCTGGAAAACCCCTGGAACGAACATCTGGACAGTATCCATGTGCTTTCCGTCCCCCCCGAAAAGGCTCCCGATCAGCCTACTTATGTGGAGATCGGTTTTGAAAAAGGCATGCCCGTATGTGTCAACAATAAAGAATTCAGCCCTCTGGGGATACTGACCTTGCTGAACAGGCTTGCCAGCGAGAACGGTGTGGGCACCGTGGATATAATCGAAAACCGTCTTGTGGGAATGAAGTCAAGGGGCGTATACGAAACTCCCGGCGGTACAGTCCTTTATATAGCCCACAGAGCTCTTGAAAAACTCATTCTTGACAGGGATACCCTGCAGTACAAAAATATAGTCTCTGAAAAATTTGCACAACTTGTTTATGACGGTTTATGGTATACTCCTTTAAGGGAAGCTATTTCAGCTTTCGTTGATAACACCCAGGAGCTGGTCACGGGAAAGGTCAAGATCAAACTTTACAAAGGAAGTGCCGTACCTGTGGCATCCCAGTCTCCCAACTCACTTTACATGGAAGAGTTCGCCACTTTCAGCAAGGATGAAGTATATACCCAAAGCGATGCTACGGGATTCATAAATCTCTTCTCACTGCCGCTGAAAATAAGAGCAATCCAGAAACAGAACAAAGAAGGAGTAAAACCAAATGAAGCTTTGGAAAGGAAGGTTTACAAAGCAGGCGAGTTCGTCGAGTGATGAATTCAATGCCTCTATTGGATTTGATCAAAGGCTTTATGAAGAAGATATCGCAGGCAGCATAGCCCATGCAAAGATGCTGGCCAAACAAAATATAATCACGGAAGAAGATGCCGGAAAAATCGTTTCGGCACTTCTTGATATCAGAGAAGAAATAAGAAACGGCGGTGTCGCCTTTTCTGTTGAGCAGGAAGATATACATATGAATATAGAATCTCTGCTGACAGAACGCATAGGTGATACCGGCAAAAAACTGCATACTGCCAGAAGCAGAAACGACCAGATCGCATGCGATTTTAAAATGTATGTAAAAAAATCATGTTCCGAAATAGACCTTCTGCTTGATGAACTCCAAGACACCATCAAAGTTCTGGCAGAAGAGCATTCAGAAACAGTAATGCCCGGTTATACCCATCTGCAGCGGGCTCAGCCCGTGACTTTCGGATATCATCTTCTGGCTTATCATCAAATGTTCAAAAGAGACAGATCAAGGTTTTTCGACTGCAAAAAACGCACCGATTCCCTGCCTTTGGGTTCAGGTGCTCTGGCGGGAACTTCCTATGATACGGACAGGGATTTTCTGTCAGGAGAGCTGGGGTTTTCTTCTGTCACATCCAATGCCATGGATTCCGTAAGTGACAGGGATTTTGCTTTGGAATTTCTCAATTGCTGTTCCTTATGCATGATGCATCTTTCAAGATTCTGCGAAGAAATAATAATCTGGAATTCAAAGGAATTCAGTTTTATCGAGCTCGATGACGCCTATGCCACCGGCAGCAGCATCATGCCCCAGAAAAAAAATCCGGATATGGCGGAACTGATAAGGGGCAAGACCGGTCGGGTCTACGGCGATCTTGTCAGCCTGCTGACAGTAATGAAGGGGCTTCCTCTGGCTTACAACAAGGATATGCAGGAGGATAAGGAACCGGTGTTTGACGGTTCAGATACCCTCAAAAATTCCCTGTCAGTGTTTTCGGCAATGTTAAGGACCATTACCGTAAAAAAAGAAAGCATGGCCTCTGCGGCCAAACACGGATATATGAATGCCACGGATGCGGCGGATTATCTGGTTTCAAAGGGGCTTCCTTTCAGGGCCTGCCATGAGATCATCGGCCGTCTGGTGCTCCACTGTATTGAAAAGGAATGTGCTATAGAGGATCTTTCTCTTTCGGAACTAAAAAAATTCTCTCCTTTGTTCGAGAATGACATATATGAAAAAATCAGCGTTGAAGCCTGCATAAACAACAAAAGATCCAAAGGCTCCACTTCTTTTGCCGAAGTAAAAAAACAACTGGAGGAGGCATGATATGTTGAATGACCCCAAGGACAAATGGAGTTTTCTCACACACTTTTTCGGAGCTCTGCTGGCTTCGGTGGGCACAGTTTATCTGATCATTTCCAAAACAGAAAGGGTTTTGCCCTTTCTTATTTTCGGTATCTCAATGGTGGCTCTATACAGTTGCAGCGCCCTTTATCACTATGTAAAAGGCCCGGAAGCACGGATCCTGAAACTGCGTAAGC
>JAAYYX010000192.1 GCA_012515135.1 Clostridiales bacterium
AAAAGCAAAAAGAAAGACAGCAAAGACAACAAAGACAGCAAGGAAACGAAAGAATAGATCGCGCAGCGTGGCCGTTGTGATAGACCTGTCAAGATTGCCGGCGCGGCAAGCAGCCAAACCTTCCGGCGCGGCCGGTAAGCCTGAAAAAAATCAAATATCAAATAATTTCTGCACATAGTGAACAGTAGCCATGGCGTCCCTCGCATAGAAGTGGGCGCCAATTTCTTTTGCATAACTTTCGCTGAGAACAGCTCCGCCCACAACGAAACGGCATTTATGATAAAGACCTCTGTCCCTGAACAAGTCTATGGTATCTTTCATAGAAGGGGCGGTGGTGGTCATAAGAGCACTTAATCCTATTATATTTATATTTTCTTTTTCTGCCGCTTCTGCGATTTTCTCCGGCGGCACATCTCTGCCCAGATCCATTACTTCATAACCGTAGTTTTCCAGAAGCACTTTCACGATGTTTTTGCCTATGTCGTGTATATCTCCTTGTACTGTGGCAAGGATCACGCGATCCCTTTTTTGCTGAACATCAGATTTCATGGCAGACTTCAAAACCGCAAAAGAACTTTGAGCTGCATCGGAACTCATCAGAAGCTGCGGCAGGAACAAACTGCCGTCTTCAAAACCTCTACCCACTTCATTAAGGGCAGGGACTATCTGGCTTTCGATTATATCAAGAGGATTTTTGTTTTTCAAAAGCTCCCGGGTTAGGGCAGAAGCTTTTTCCTTCAGACCTTCTTCAATGGCCTCTTTCAATGTGGAAACAGCTGCGCTTTTGTTTTGCATATTTTCAAGACTGTGCTTATATGTGCCTTTGGCGTCTTTGGGTCCCTCTGCTGCGGCCATCATGTTCTCTGAAAAAGGATCGATTATGCCCATATCAAGACCACGGCTGACAGCCTCTCTGTAAAAAGCAGAATTTACGTCATCCCTGTCGGGAAGGCCGAAAGAAATATTTGAAACGCCTAAAACAGTGGCTGTATCAAGTTCCTTTTTTATCAGCTCCATGGCGGCCAGTGCAGTCTCTCCTGCGTTTTCATCCACACTTATGGTCATGGCGAGGGTGTCTATTATGATATCTTTTTTATCAATGCCGTATTTTGCGGCGGTTTCTATAATTTTTTTTGCTATGACGAGGCGGCCCTTTGGAGTTTTCGGTATGCCGTTTTCGTCCAGTGTAAGGCCTATAACAACGCCGCCGTATTTTTTAACAAGAGGAAAAATCTTTTCCATCGAATCTTTTTTGCCGTTGACGGAGTTTATTACGGCTTTTCCGTTATATATCCTAAGAGCCTTTTCCATCGCCTCAATATCAGAAGTGTCGATTATCAGAGGAAGGGTCACAACACTTTGCACTGCTTGGATCACATGAGGAAGGACGGCTTTTTCATCTATTTCAGGAAGACCCACATTGATATCCAGTATGTCTGCTCCTGCTTGCTGCTGCTTGGCCGCCAGCTCTTTTATGGCGGCGGTATCTCCTGCCTTTAATGCTTCCTTCACAAGTTTGTTTCCGGTGGGATTGATTTTCTCTCCGGCTTTTTTATGGAGGTTTAGGGTCTGCTTTCTAAAGCTGATGCCTGAGGTGTCGGCTTGTATGGTTCCGATCTGAACAGCCTGAGCATAGGAGGTCGCGAAGGTTTCATTCTTTTTGCTGACAGTAGGAGGAACAACATTTCTGCACAGTTCTATCTCCCGCCTTATATGATCGGGAGTTGTTCCGCAGCAGCCGCCCAAAAGCCACGCGCCGGCTTTGGCTATGGAAACAGCTTCACGGGCATATTCTTTTGGTCCCATTGTGAAAACGGTTTCTCCGTTTATTGTTCGGGGAAGCCCGGCATTGGGGTTGGCCATAACCGGAACAGAAGCATATTTAAAAAATTCTTTAACGATATCTTTTATCTGTGCCGGGCCGAATCCACAGTTGGTGCCGATGACATCAGCACCCAGGCCTTCCATGACAGCAACGGCAGTTTTCACATCACCGCCGGTCAGGTATTTTTTGTTTTGTTCAAAGGTCATTGAAGCGATGACGGGAAGGCTGCAGTTTTCCTTGGCGGCGAGGATCGCCGCCTTCGTATCGTAAATGTCGGGCATGGTTTCTATTATGATGGCATCGGCACCTTCATCGGCGCCGGCGCGGACAAGATCGGCAAAAACTTTATAAGCATCCTCGAAACTCAATTCGCCCAAGGGTTCCAGCAAGCTGACGGATGGACCCAGCTCCGCCGCCACGAAAACTTTATCTTTGCCTTGGATCCTGTTTGTATTCCCGGCTGTCCTGGAATTATATTTTTCTACTGCTTCTCTCGCCAACCTTACGCCGGCGGCCATATATTTTTCATCTCTGGCTCTGAATGTATTTGATGTCAATATGTTGCATCCTGCATCCAGAAATTTTTCGTGTATATCAAGGAGAACCCCGGGTTCTTCCAGATTCCAGAGCTCGGGAGATCTGCCGCCTTTAAGACCTGCCGCCTGAAGCATTGTACCCAGCCCGCCATCAAAAAAAAGCAGTTCTTTTCCAAAAAGGTCCTTGATACTCATA
>JAAYYX010000193.1 GCA_012515135.1 Clostridiales bacterium
AAAGGCAGGATCAAAATAGATCAGGTGGTAATAGGCTCCTGTACCAACGGCAGACTGTCTGACATGGCCGCCGCCGCCGGCATATTAAAGGGGAATCATATTGCAAAAGATGTGAGAGTCATCATAATTCCCGCTACACAGAAGATATACAGGGAATGTATCACCCGCGGCTACATGGAAATTTTCATAGATGCCGGCTGCGTTGTTTCAACGCCCACCTGCGGCCCCTGCCTCGGAGGTCACATGGGCATATTGGCCCGGGAAGAACGTTGTCTTGCCACCACAAACAGAAATTTCGTAGGGCGCATGGGTCACCCGGATTCGAAGGTATTTCTGTCCGGACCGCAGGTGGCGGCGGCTTCTGCCATATGCGGATATATAAAAGCGCCGGAAGGAGAACAGAAATGAAAGCAAAAGGATATGCCCATAAATACGGCGATAATGTTGATACGGATGTTATAATCCCGGCAAGATACCTGAACACCTCCGATCATAAAGAACTGGCTGCCCATTGTATGGAAGACCTGGACAAGGATTTCGTTAAAAAAGTGAAACCGGGAGATATAATTGTCGGAGGCCATAACTTCGGCTGCGGATCTTCAAGAGAACATGCTCCCATCGCCATAAAAGCCACCGGAGTCTCCTGCGTTATAGCAAAAAGCTTTGCCCGTATTTTTTATCGAAACGCCATAAATATCGGCCTTCCTATCCTTGAATGTGAAGAAGCAGGTGAAAACATCTGCGACGGGGATGAAGTCGCTGTGGATTTTGATTCGGGTAAAATAACGGATCTGACAAAAAACGAAACATATATGGCTCTCCCCTTTCCCGATTTCATCAAGAACATAATCGACAAGGGCGGACTTCTTAAAAGTATCAAGTAGACAAAGGAGAGATAAATGAACTATAACATAGCTGTCATACCCGGGGACGGTATCGGCCCCGAAGTAATAAGAGAGACAGTAAAGGTACTTGACCGTATCGCAGACAAATTCGGGCACAAATTTTCATATCAGCAGCTTTTAGCCGGAGGGGTCGCCATAGACCAAACCGGCAAGGCTCTGCCGGAAGACACCCTAAGCGCCTGCAAATCATCCGACTCAGTCCTTCTGGGAGCAGTCGGGGGATGGAAGTGGGATGATCTTGCCGGCGACAAAAGACCCGAAACTGCACTTTTGAGCCTTCGCAAAGCTCTGAAACTTTATGCCAACATAAGACCCGCTTTGCTTTTTGAAGAACTTGCTTCAGCTTGTCCTCTTAAACCGGAAATAATAAAAGACGGCCTTGATCTTGTGGTGGTAAGAGAGCTTACAGGCGGCATATATTTCGGCGAAAAAGGAACAAAAGAAACGGATATGGGTCCCGCAGCCTATGACGTGGAGCTTTATTCCGAAAAAGAAGTAAGACGCATAGCCCACACTGCTTTTGATGTGGCGTCAAAAAGAAATAAAAAAGTTACCAGTGTGGACAAGGCCAATGTTCTTGAAAGCTCAAGGCTGTGGAGACGGGTGGTTTCTGAAACCGCCAAAGAATATCCTCATATAGAATTAAACAACATGTATGTGGACAATGCCGCCATGCAGCTTGTCCGGGATCCAAAACAGTTCGATGTTATCGTTACAAGCAATATCTTCGGAGATATACTTTCCGATGAAGCCAGCCAGATAACAGGTTCAATAGGCTTGCTGCCTTCGGCAAGTCTGGCGTCGGGCAATTTCGGGATGTATGAGCCGGTACACGGTTCTGCTCCTGATCTGGCCGGCAGGGACAAAGCCAATCCCATGGCTGCCATCCTTTCTGCTGCCATGATGCTCAGATACAGTTTCGGACTTTTGGAGGAATCTGACGAAATAGGCTCTGCAGTCAGAAAAGTACTGAAAAAAGGTTATCGAACTCCCGATCTAATGGAACCGTCATCGGCAGGAAAAGAAGTGGGCACAAAAGAAGCCGGAGATCTCATAGCTGAAGAGATATGTCCTTTTATTTTATCTGCAGGGAAAGCTTGATAGTGTAGTCATAAAGTCTCTTGCTGGATAATCCGTCAAGAGCCAGCTCTTCATAAAAGTATTTACCTGCCCGGCTACCCTTTTCTTTTGCATAGGAAATAAGCTTTGCGGCAGCTTCTTCAATTTTACTGTAACCGTTTGGGTCATAGTATGTCAGGTATTCCCCTCTTGGTTTGCTGAAAAATCCGGGAACAGAAAGCTTCTCTGTCCGCGTATAGAAATAAGCATATCTGTATTCGTTTTTTCTGCGGATATTTTCTGTCTCTATCATGCCCCCTATACCGTATGCGCTCTGTATTCCCAGTTCCTTGCAGTAATTGAAGTGTCTTGTTATGGCTTTGTCTATATCTTCATCTTCGTTGGAGCCCGAGTATTCGGTTATTATAAAATGTTCTTTGGGCTGTTCCTCAATATGTATCTTTTCTTTTTCGATGACAATGGCTTCTTTAGTGATCTGAAGTTTTTTGTTTATATAGCTCCTCATATACTGCAGCTTCCTAATACTATCTTCTGCCTTTACGGCTTGGGATTCAAGGAGTCTTACAAAGTTTTCCGGGCTTCTCTTGTCCATGTATTCCCGTATCTCCTTCAGCGGCATATCCAGCTCCTTGAGGGTGACGATCATATAAAAGGTTTCCAGTTGCTTATATGAATAGTATCTGTATCCGTTTCGGGCAACGATGTCGGGGCTGAGTATGCCGATATCATCATAATGAAAAAGAGTCTGCTTTTTGACTCTGCATAGTTTCGCAAATTCTCCCGTGGTAAAATGATCTCTCATTTTTTTCTTCTCCTATTGACTATACGGTTACCGTATACTTTAACATATTCTTGTTGTTTTTTCAATATTAGTGTAAGGTCGGAAAATGGAACATCTATTTGATGATGGAGTAACAGTAAAAAGATTTTTTGGTTTCGTATCTCCTTCAGTGATAATGCTGTTGGTGATAGGGCTTTATTCTGTTGTTGACAGTATTTTTATTGCCAACTGCGTGAACACTCATGCCCTTGCGGCACTGAACATAGTTTATCCCGTATTCGGCTTTATATGGGGAGTTTCTGTCATGTTGGCAGCGGGCTCTTCTGCTCTGGTGGCCATAAAGATGGGGCAGGGCAAAGCCCTGGAAGCGAATCAGAAATTTACCCTTATATATATAGTTGCCGCCATCATAGCTCTTATAATGATACTTCCGGCTTTTCTCTTTATTGACGAGTTGCTGTTGTTTCTGGGAGCTTCAGATGTACTTTGGGATTACTGCAGGACTTACGGCCTGATCCTTATTTTTGCCATGCCTGCAGGTTTCATAGGTGTACTGTTTGAGTTTTTTATACGGGTCGACGGAAAACCCGGATTTACACTGGCTCTTTATATGGTCAGCGGAGCGATCCATATCGTTCTTGATGTTCTCTTTCTTGTTTATCTGGACTGGGGCATTGAAGGTGCCGCCTGGGCCACTTTCGCCGGAATGTATTCCACAGTTATAATGGGTGCCTGCTATTTTATTTTTCGCGATACCAAACTGAAATTCGTAAAGACCAAAATAGACTGGGCATATATTGGGCATTCCATGTTGAACGGCTCTTCGGAAATGATTTCCGAATCATCTGTGGGTATAATGGTGTTTTTTTTCAACTACATAATGATGAGTCTTGCAGGAGAAACGGGAGTGGCCGCATTGACTATAGTTCTTGAGATACTCTACTTCATGGTCTCTGTATATCTGGGTTATGTTACAGGAGTAGCTCCTCTTATAAGCTATTATTACGGTGCCGGAGGATACGAAAAAGTAAACTGTTTTTTGAGATACTCGAAAAATTTTATTCTTTTTTCTTCTATACTTATTTCGGCAGTTTGTCTTTTCTTTGCACCGGTACTTTCAGGTGTTTTTGTTCCTGCCGGCAGCCAGGTCTATGATATGGCCACTACCGGGATCAGATTCATGACTATAGGATTTCTTTTCACCGGCATAAATATTTTTGCTTCCGGATTCTTCACCGCCTACGGAAACGGAAAGATCTCCGCATTGATATCTCTTAGCCGTGGTCTTGTAATGGTCATAGTCTTCGGATTTTCCCTGTCATATCTTTTTGGCATCAACGGCGTATGGCTTGCTCTTGTCATGACTGACATCGTGACGGTTATCCTTTCCCTTGCCATGTTTCAAAGATACAAGGGAAAGTATCACTATTCGTTCAAATAGGATCCTCCAAATATGAAAATCCTTTCTGTCTTCCTTGACTCAGCCTGTTCCCCGCCGTATAATTTTTTCATGAGTTTATTTGAATTGTTTCTGACAGCTACCGGTCTTGCAATGGATGCTTTTGCGGTTTCTGTCTGCAAAGGTGTTACATTAAAAGAAAAAACCACGGTATATGCCATAACTGCAGGTCTCTGGTTCGGCATATTCCAGGGGCTGATGCCGGCGGCAGGGTATTTTGCCGGGTCTGCCTTCAGTAGTCTGGTTGACAGTTTCGATCACTGGATCGCATTTATTCTTCTTTCTTTTATCGGCATCAAAATGATCGCAGAGTCAAGAAAAAAAGACGGTCCTTTGGATCCGTCTTTCAAATCTTCAATTATGTTTCCCCTTGCCGTGGCCACCAGCATAGATGCTCTGGCAGCCGGTGTTTCTTTCGGTTTTTTGAAAGTGGATATCCTGCAGGCCTCTTTGATAATCGCCGCCGTTACCTTTGTTCTTTCATTTTCGGGAGTTAAGATCGGCCGTATTTTCGGATGCCGCTTCCGCTCGGGCGCAGAGCTTTTTGGAGGCATCGCCTTGATAGCCATAGGAACAAAAATCCTTGTTCAAAGTTTTCTGGGCTGATAAATAAGAACCATTTTTCATTTCTTAATATTTACGGCTGAAAATAATATAAAGCACCAGATATAAAACCACCTGAGCCCCTGCCACATAACAAACAATACCGGCGGCAAAGGCATGCCCAAAGATCAAAAGTATCAAGGCGGCCATCACTTCACAAAACACGGTTATATAAAAAACAAAACTGCTGCTTTTGGAGGCTATATACTTTATCCTCTCTTCTGTCATGGAAAGTTCATATTTCCTTCGTCTCTCATCGTTTCTGGTAAGTATAAAAAGCTGTGCGATTTTTAGAAGGCTTACTATTATAAAGGCGATACCGATGCTTTTCAGTAAATCATCTTCCATGTAAACCCCGGCCACCGATATACCGATCCCCAATACGCATATTATTCCGCAATATATAAGATTTTTTTTGATGATCTTCATTTTATGTCCTCCCTGTTTTTTGTTGTTTCGTTATCAGTTTTGCCGGGAACAAAGATGTCCTCTATGCTTTTTTCGAAAAACTCCGCTATTTTAAAAGCCAGGGGCAGAGATGCGGTATATCTTCCGCTCTCTATGGAAATAATAGTCTGTCTTGTAACTGAAACTGCCGCTGCCAGTTCTTCCTGGGTGATCTTTCTTTCCTTTCGAAGTTCTGCTATATTATTTTCCAAAGGGGCACCTCCCGTTCTTTCCAAATTAAAGTAAAGCACACTTTACTTTATAGTATAGTGTGCTTTTTGGGAATGTCAAGTGTGTTTTACAATTTTTATACAAAAATATACTGCTGCATTATCATGTAGCAAACGGTCCCTGCCACTATACTCAGGATACAGTTTCCTATCCTGTAATGAAGAGCAAGAACTACTGCAGCCGAGATGATCTCGGGTATGCCGAAGGGGTATTCCCAAGGGGTGATATTACGGAAGCAGTATACGACCAGCATGCCCATCATGGCAGCCGGCAGGACTTTGCTGAGCAAAGTCATGGCTTCAGGAACTTCCCTTCCTTCCGGAAAAATTGCAAAGGGCACCCACCGCATAAGCTGAACTCCCAGGGTGACCGCTGCCACCGTCAATAATATTTCTGCTGTTGTCATATCCATATCTTTTTCCTCACAAATACAGCCATCAGCATCAAAAGCATGGCAGGTATCATAAAAGTTACACCATCAAAAACCAGCAGTGCTGTCAACGAGGCAAGAACACCCATTGCTGCCGCAGATCTGTTTTCTTTTTTCTTCCAGTATTCTGTAAAAAGCACTATGAAAAGAGCTGTCATGGCAAAATCCAGTCCTGTGGTATCGAATGTTATAAGCCTTCCGGCCATGCTGCCTATGGCAGTTCCGGCGACCCAGTAAAAGTATATCATCAGAGACATGAAAAAATAGAACCATTTTCTATCCACTTTTTCGGGTACAGTACAGTGACTTTCAGTGGAAAAACTTTCGTCACACAGTGTGTATACCATAAAGGCTTTCAGCTTTCCCATCTCCTTATATTTTTCCAGCATGGAAATGCCGTAAAAAATATGTCTCACATTGATCATAAGAGAAAGAACAAGCACCTGCAAAGGTTCAAACAATGAAGCCGCAAGAATGGGTACTGCTGCAAACTGCATGCTGCCGCAGAAAGCAACGGCACTCATCATTATTGCCCATGGGGCTGATATGCCCGCCGTTTCCATAAGCATACCGTATACCACTCCAAGAGAAGTGCTTCCTGCCATTATTGATATCGTATTTGGGAAGGCCGCTTTGAAAGCTCTCTTTTTTACTCCCATTTCTTTTTTACCTTTCTCTTTTGCTTGCTTTTTTATATTATTCAAGATATCATGACACTATAGATAAGTAAAACAAATATATTTAATGCTTTATATAAGTTTTTCTAATGTATTTATGGGGATAAAAAATGGATAAGTATTCTGTTTTTCTAAAGGTAGTCGAAACGGGCAGCTTCACAAAGTCTGCTCAGGATCTGGGCTATACCCAGTCTGCAGTGAGCCAGATCGTCCTGTCTCTGGAAAAAGAACTTTTTTCGTCTCTTTTGTTAAGGGACCGAAAGGGTGTTGCCCTCACCTCGGAAGGGAAAGACCTTCTTCCTTATATAAGAAGCATAAGTAATTCCCACAGGCAGCTTTCAGAAAAAGCATACGATCTGCACGGTCTCAAAGGCGGTACTGTTCGTATCGGCACATATTCCAGCATGTCATGCCATGTCCTTCCTCCGCTGATGAAAAATTTCGGCAGCAAATATCCGGAAATAAAATTTGAACTTCTTCAGGGGGACTATGATGCCACAGCGAACTGGATAAAAGCCGGGCGTGTGGATTTCGGACTTCTTCCCCCAAAAGCTTTTCCGGATCTGGAGATCACCATACTGAAAAAGGACAGGATGATGGCGGTTTTGCCCCCGGGGCACCATCTTTCAAAAAGGAAAACGGTTCCTCTTTCAGATCTGGCGAAGGAGTCCTATATACACCTTGAAGAAGGCAGCTTCAGCGAACCTTTTCAGGCCTTTGACGAGCTTGGTGTCTTCCCCCGTATACGCTTCCGCGTCCATGATGATTACACCATAATGTCCATGGTCGAAAGCGGCCTTGGTGTCTCTGTACTTTCTGAACTTGTTTTGAACCGCACTTCATACAATATAGAAATAAGAGAAACAGATCCTCCCGTTATAAGGACCATCGGCATTGCCTGCAAAAGCCGCCGGGCTCTTTCCGCAGCCAATAATGAGTTTATAAATTACATAATGAAAGAAATCAAATGATACGCTTTTGATTTTTTTCTTTACTACGTAACTTTTCCATGATACAATAATTATGCAATAAAGCGAGAAAGGAACTAATCTCTTGAGAAGATCAGCAGCCGTAACAGAATTTTACTTTTACTACTTTGCCTATGGCAAAGCCGGTTTTGCTGTTATGAGATAAGAAGTTCACGACTTGATAAAAAAGCTGATACTATGAAACTCTTTTCCTCAGGCAAAACCGGCCTGGGGATTTTTTTATGACAGACAGGAGAATAAGATGATAATTATTTTGAAAGAAAACCCGGACAAAAAACAGTTGGAAAATCTTACTGACTGGCTGAAAAGCATGGGCCTTGACATACATTACAGTCAGGGTACCAGTACAACGATAATGGGTCTTATAGGTGACACTTCTGTTGTGGATACAGATCTGATAAATGCCCTGGATATCGTCGAAACCGTCAAACGCATAACAGAACCCTACAAAAACGCCAATCGAAAATTCCATCCCTTCGACACAGTCGTTGAGGTTTCCCTGCCCGATGGCGGCTCTGTCAAGATAGGAGGCGGAAACTTTCAGATCATAGCGGGACCCTGTTCAGTTGAATCCGAAGAGCAGGTCTGCACGATCGCCATGGAAGTGAAAGAAGCCGGGGCAGGACTCTGCAGAGGTGGAGCCTTCAAACCCCGTACTTCACCCTATGCTTTTCAGGGCATGAGGGAACAGGGCATAAATCTTCTGCTGGAAGCAAAAAAGAGATCCGGACTTCCAATTGTTACGGAAGTAATGGATATTTCCCACCTGCCTTTTTTTGAAAATGTGGATGTTATACAGGTTGGTGCCAGGAACATGCAGAACTTTGAACTGCTGAAAGAACTGGGATACACAGGCAAGCCTGTTTTGCTTAAACGGGGACTTTCAAGCACATTAAGAGAATTGCTCATGAGTGCCGAATACATAATGGCAGGCGGTAACAGCAATGTTATACTGTGCGAAAGAGGAATAAGGACTTTTGAGACCGCCACAAGAAACACGCTGGACCTTTCCGCTATACCTCTTCTAAAAGAAAAAACGCACCTTCCTGTTATTGTGGATCCCAGTCATGCCACAGGATCGGCCGCCCTTGTTATGCCCATGGCCATGGCAGCCACGGCAGCAGGCGCTGACGGTCTTATGATCGAAGTACATAATGATCCGGAACATGCCCTTTGTGACGGAGCTCAATCCATAACTCCTGCCATGTTCCGCGATCTCGTAAAATCCGTAAAAAGCATACTGCCTCTGGCATATAAAGGAGGAAAACCATGATAGGCGTTATCGGCCTTGGTCTTATAGGCGGGTCTTTGGCAAAAGCACTTAATCAGAATACCGATTATTCCGTATACGGATATGATATCGACAGATCCGTATTGAGCAAAGCAAAACTTGTTGGCGCCATAGAAGACGAACTAAAAGAAGACATGCTTTGTGAATGCGATATAGTTATTGTTGCCCTTTATCCTTCAGACACTGTTGACTATGTCAGATCCAATGCGGAGAAATTCAAAAAAGGATCCCTTGTAATAGACTGCTGCGGAGTAAAAAAACCCGTTTGCAGCATTCTTTACCCCCTGGCGCAAAAGCACGGCTTTATTTTCATTGGAGGTCATCCAATGGCCGGCCTTGAACACTCCGGTTTTGAGTATTCAAAAAAAGCATTGTTTGATAAGGCCTCAATGATCCTGGTTCCTCCGGCGGGCATCCATATAAAGGATCTGGAAAAAATAAAAAGCCTGTGCTCTTCGATCGGCTTTTCGAATATACAGATTTCGACTGCCGATGAGCACGATCGAATGATAGCCTTTACTTCACAGCTGGCACACGTTACTTCAAACGCATACATAAAGAGCAGTACTGCCAGCCGCCATGCCGGATTTTCTGCAGGCAGTTACTATGATATGACCCGTGTGGCCAAGCTCAACGAAAAAATGTGGACAGAGCTTTTCTTAGAAAACCCTGAGTATCTGTCCTGCGAAATACAGGAACTTATAGACCATCTTGGTGAGTACAAAAATGCCATAGATACAAAAGACAGAAATAAACTTGCCGCTCTTCTAAAGGACGGCCGTGAAAAAAAAGAAAAAATAGATAACGAATTTTTCTAGGGAGTATTTTTGAAATGAGCAGTATAATAATAAAAACCGAAAACCCCTATCAGGTAATAATGGAAAAAGGCTCTTTAGAAAAAGTCGGCTTTTTTGCTTCTGCAATAACGGATCCCTGCAGTATCTGCATCATATCCGATGATAACGTTCACAGCCTATATACGGCTTCAGTGGGATCTTCTCTGGAAAATGCAGGTTTCGATGTTCATAAAATAGTTTTTCCGGCGGGAGAATCTACAAAAAATATGGGTTCTGTGGAAAAAATACTTGAATACCTGGCAGATGAGAATTTCACAAGATCAGATGTCCTTATGGCTCTGGGAGGAGGCGTTATAGGAGATCTTACAGGATTTGCTGCTTCAGTTTTTTTGAGAGGAATAAAATACATCAATGTGCCCACCTCTTTTCTGGCTGCCGCAGACTCCTCTGTAGGAGGAAAGACCGGCGTAAACCTTTCCGCAGGAAAAAACCTGGCAGGATCCTTTTGGCAGCCGTCCCTGGTGGTTTATGACCCCTGCACAGTAACCACCCTTTCTCCTGCATCTTTTCTTGACGGTCTTGCGGAATCGATAAAATGTGCACTTATTGCAGATGCTCCTCTTTTCGGTTTCATAAATCTGAGTGATATGAACGATGAGACAAAATTTGTGGAACGCTGTGTAACAGATTCCGTAAAGGTAAAACAATTCTTTGTTGAAAACGACCAATATGACAAGGGCAGGCGTCAGCTTCTGAATTTCGGTCATACTGCCGGACATGCCATAGAAAAGCTGAGTGGATTCAAAGAATCCCACGGACATGCGGTGGCTCAGGGAATGGTTATCGCAGCAAGGGCTTCATATAAGATGGGATGGTCAAGACAAGACTGCTGTTCGCCCCTTGTTGAAGTACTGAACAAATACGGACTTACTGCTTCCTGTTCCTATAAGGCAGCAGAGCTGGCAGCAGCAGCTCTCAAAGACAAAAAACGTCTGGGAAATGAAATCACGCTGGTCATCCCCCTTGAAATCGGTGAATGTGCCCTGATGCGTCTGCCTTCCGGTGATCTGCAGGATTTCTTTGAGACAGGCTTGGATGAGAGATGATTTTTTGATAAAAGAACGGAGAATTTTATGGATATAATGATAATGCCCAAACCTCTTAAAGGTAAACTAAAGGCTGTTGATTCAAAATCCCATGTGCATCGCCTTCTCATCGCTGCGGCTCTTACAAAGGGCTCTTCCGAAGTGGTGACAGAAACCACGTCCGATGATATCGAAGCAACAAGGAGCTGTCTTGCCCAGCTTGAAAATGATCACCCTGTTTTTCAATGCAAAGAAAGCGGTTCCACTCTCAGATTCATGATGCCCGTTTCAATGGCTCTTAAGGAAAGAGCTGTTTTCAGATGTAGTGGCCGCCTGCCAAAGAGACCTGTTTCTCCTCTTAAAGAAGCCATGGAAGCCCACGGATGCTCTTTCTCAAAAAGAATGGACGGCTGGGAACTGGAAGGCCGCCTTAGAAGCGGAGATTATCTTATAGAAGGAGATGTCAGCTCCCAGTATGTTACCGGTCTTTTGTTCGCTCTTCCACTTCTTGCCGGACACAGTGCCATAAGGCTCACTTCCCCGTTGCAGTCTGAAAGTTATGCTGATATGACCATAAAAACTCTTGAAGATTCAGGCATAATCGTAGAAAAAAGAGCGCCGGTAAAAGATATTTCATGGGATGCGGCGGCCGGAGAATTCCCCGGAGGCAGCTATCTTATTCCCGGCAGACAAAAATACCGGGCTCCGCGTTCTGTCCGTCCCGAGGGTGACTGGTCAAACAGTTCCTTCTGGTATGCGGCAAACAAAATGTCTTCACGTAACAATATAGTATGTACCGGTCTTTCATCGGGATCCCTTCAGGGAGATAAAAAAATCAGCAAGTTTCTTTCTTTACTGCCGGGCAAGATAGATGTTTCGGATACTCCTGATCTTGTCCCTCCCATTGCTGCCGCGGCGGCGGTGACCTTGGGAACCACTTTGATAACCGGCGCTTCCAGGCTCAGACTAAAAGAAAGCGACCGTCTCAGGACGGTTTCACAAACCCTTTCGGATCTTGGTGCTGATATAAAAGAGCTTTCTGAAGGTCTTGAGATAAAAGGCAAAAATATTCTTACCGGTGGCACAGTGAGCGGATCAGGGGATCACCGTATCGTTATGATGGCGGCCATAGCTGCTTCAGTATGTCAGATACCTGTAATAATAAGCGGTGCGGAGGCTGTAAACAAGTCATATCCATCCTTCTTTGATGATTTCAGAAAGCTGGGAGGTGAAGCAATTGAGATCTGAAAATAAAAAAGAGTTTATCAAAACAGAATCCTGCTTCGGCAAAAATATCAAAGTGAAAATTTTCGGTGGTTCCCACGAAGAATCTGTGGGTGTTACCATCACAGGGCTTCCCCAAGGAACAACTATAGATATGGCAGAGCTTCAAAAATTTCTTGCCAGAAGGGCACCGGGAAACAGTCCTTTTACCACAGGAAGAAAAGAAGACGATAAGCCGGTGGTCATATCGGGAGCCTTCACCGGCAATACATCAAAACTCATGGAAGATGTCGTTTCTGTTTCAAAAGAACCTCTTACTGTTATTATAAAAAATACCGATGTCAGATCCGATGATTACAAAAGCACCGGTGATATCCCAAGACCAGGTCATGCTGATTTTACTGCCAGGATCAAATACGGTGAGAAAATCAATATGTCCGGCGGAGGACCTTTTTCCGGAAGAATGACGGCTCCCCTTTGCGTTGCAGGGGGTATCGCCATGCAGATATTACGTTTCGGAGGAACAGAAATAGCTGCTCATATATCCTCCGTAGGCGATATATACGATGACCCTTTTGAGCCCGCCAGGGTGACCGCCCATGAGCTGAAAACTTTTCGTGAAAAAAACCAGCAGCTTTCTGAATTTCCTGTTATAAACAGCGTAGCCGGCAAAAAAATGAAGGATCTTATACTGACCGCCAAAAATCAGAATGATTCTCTGGGAGGCATAGTGGAAATCTGTGCAGCCGGAGTACCTGCAGGCCTTGGCGGTTTCATGTACGACGGTGTCGAAAGCACGCTGGCTCCTTTACTGTTTGGTATACCTGCTGTCAAAGGCGTGGAGTTCGGAACAGGATTTGCTTCTTCCTTCCTAAAAGGATCGGAAAACAACGATGCATTTTATGTGGATAAAGGCAATATATATACAATTACAAATCATCACGGCGGAATATTGGGAGGTATTACTTCCGGCATGCCCCTTATCATCCGGGCAGCATTCAAGCCCACACCTTCCATAAGCAAAGAGCAGCATTCCGTCAACATGAAAACTCTTGACCCCGAAAAAATAATAACAAAGGGCAGGCATGATCCCTGTATAGCAGTTAGAGCAGTGCCTGCGGCAGAGGCGGCTGTGGCAATAGGTCTTCTTGATCTTATGTCGGAAACGCCGGGATATGATATGGAGGGAAACGATGGATCTGAATGAACTCAGGCTTGAGCTCGATGAGATCGATGCCGAGCTGGCG
>JAAYYX010000194.1 GCA_012515135.1 Clostridiales bacterium
ACAGCATAGTTTCTGATATTTTCGGGGTTTACGGAACTCTTGCCATCAAAAATTACAGTAGAAATACAAGACAGTACCGGGTAACGGTATTTTCTCTGCTCATAAGCATAATACTTTTTATTTCTGTCAGTTCATATACCCATTATCTGACGAGCAGCGTTGATGCGTTGTTCGGTGAGAGTGAAGAATATCAGATAACATACAATTACTCGGGCACCTCTCCTCAAAAAGGAAAAGACAATTATAATATCCTTTCAAATGCGGAGGGGGTAACAAAAAAGAGTTTTGCCCAGGTCATTTATATGGAAACCGAAATAACCGCTGATAAAATAGACAAAAAAACACTGAATCTTTTGAGAGGATCAGGGTACTTGAAAAAAGACAAAGCACAGCTGCCGGTGAGGATATTTGTAATGGACGAAAGATCCCACAAAGAATACTTAAAAAATCAGGGCCTGGATCCAAAGCTGTTTACAGATCCGGAAAACCCCAAAGCAGTAGCTCTTAGAGAGGGCGGATTTTATGATATAACGGGACAAAAATACAGGAAGATGAACATATATGGATCAGAAAAAGCAAAAAATCTGCTGGTCCGGACAGGAGAAAGAAGCGGGCTTGAAGAATTTTACAGTGTTGCCATAGGAGCATTTACGGATGAAGTTCCTGCCGGTGCCGGAGAATTTACTGCAGGATTTCTGATGGTGACCACTCCAAAAACTGCTGACATTATTTTCAGAGGTTATGAAAAAAGTATAGAAACCAGTACAGGCTTTTTCAAAAGCGATGATACAAAAACCACATATGAATCAATGACGGAGATAGCCGCTACAAGTAATATACCCAAAAGCAGTATAATAAATGAGGAAGAGGAAGAAGAAATAAGCAGGAGTCTTATGACAGCCGTCAACATTTTTTCCTATGGTTTTATCGTACTCATATCTCTTATTGCGGTGGCCAATGTTTTCAATACCATTTCTACCAACATACTTCTCAGAAGAAGAGAATTTGCCATACTGAAGGCTGTTGGACTAAGTGAATCGGGATTCATGAAAATGATGAATCTGGAATGTCTGTTTTACGGTCTCAAGTCATTGCTTTACGGCCTTCCTGTGGCAATAATAATTGCATATATAATATACAGAAATGTTAATACCGGAACAGAAATAGCTTTTTCGGTGCCGGTATACAGCGTGGTAATAAGCATAATCAGCATATTCATTATAGTTTTTGCAACTATGATATATGCCACTCACAAGATAGCAAAAGAAGACTCTATAGAAGTGATCAAAAATGAACCGCTGTAGAGAAATTATTTTTTGTGATATAATATCAGCGGCAGTTGGATCTTATATAAAAGGTAACTATGAAAAAGAGAAATCGCGGAAGAAGCAGGAAATTTTATAAAGAGACCCAGGTAGTCGATATCCGTGAAGCAAGAGAAGAAAGGCGCAGGTCCAGAACAGAAACCCAAAGCAAAAAGAAAAAACCTGCAAATACTGAAAACCCAAAGAAAAAGCGGAAGAAAAAAAGACTTTGGCGCCGCACATTGATATATATGGGGATCATTTGTATCATTTTTTTGCTTGCCGGTCTTTCGGTTTACAAGATAGTAGATCTTAAGCTGGAAGAAAACAGACTTGAGGGGCAGAAGCAGGAACTGATCAAGGAACAGAAGAAACTGAAAGAAGAATTAAAAAATGTCAATGATCCCGAGTATATAGAGCAGCAGGCAAGAAAGCAGCTCAAACTCATAATGCCGGGAGAGACCCTTTATGTACTCCCCGATGAAAAAGATCCGGAAAACGAAGGTATGAGCACCAAAGATGAAAAAGAAGATAAGTGAAATAATTATCGTAGAAGGCCGGCATGATACTGATGCCATAAATCATGCTGTGGATGCCCACACTATAGAAACCCACGGATTCGGCATAAAAAAAGAAACATGGGACCTTATAAAAAAAGCACATGAAACCAGAGGGATAATAATTCTTACGGATCCCGATCATGCGGGGATGCAGATCAGAAAGAGAATCAAGGAATCTTTTCCGGAAGCAAAAGAGGCACATATAAAAGGCTCGGAGGTGGAGGATGCTTCGCCTGAAACAATTATTTCAGCTCTGTCATCCGCCAGATGCGGCAGAGAATACAGCGAAGAAGTTTTCACATTTTCCGACATGATAAGAAATGGATTGAGCGGTGACCAGAATTCAGTGTCAAAAAGAAGAGACCTGGGAGACAAACTGGGGATAGGATATGGAAGCACTAAACAATTCCTAAACAAACTCAACCTGTTCGGCATAAGAAAGGAAGACTTCTATGAAGCCTTACAAGACAGGAAAAATTCCTGAAATATCCGAAAATCACGGATTCAGCCATACAAAAAGCCTGGGTCAGAATTTCCTTACTGACAAAAATATACGCGACACGATAATTGAAGCAGCAGAAATCAAAAATACAGACCTTATAATAGAAATAGGTCCGGGCATGGGTGTGCTTACAAAGGAAGCGGCTCAAAGAGCATCAAAAGTAATAGCAATAGAAATAGACAAAAGCCTTATTCCGATACTTGATTTCACCCTAAAAGAAAACGATAATATCAAAATAATAAATGGAGACATCCTAAAATGCGATCTTGGAAGAATAGTAGCAGATGCCGGAGATTTCGCCGCAGTAAAAATTTTGGGCAACCTTCCTTACTATATTACAACGCCCATAATAATGAAAATACTTGAAGAAAACATATCCGCAAAAAGCATAACTGTAATGATGCAGAAAGAAGTTGCCGAAAGAATGGAAGCAGGACCGGGGACAAAGACATACGGAGCGCTTTCTCTGGCAGTACAGTATTACTGTACAGTAAAGCATATAGCTAATGTGCCAAAAGAGGCATTTGTGCCAAGACCGAAAGTGGATTCAAGAGTTTTAAGACTTGAGATAAGAAGTCGTAAGCCTGTTGAAGTCAAAGACGAAAAAATTTTTTTTACATGCATAAGAGCAGGATTCGGACAGCGAAGAAAAACCTTGCGAAATTCCCTGGCCAATGCGACGGGAAACGATAAGGAAAAATCGTCAAGAATACTTGAACTGACGGGCACAGATCCCTTAAGGAGAGCTGAGACCCTTACAATGCAGGAGTTTGCAGACATAGCAAACAAACTATTTGAGGAGCAAAAAGAAGAATGGCCGGAATAAAGACTTTTTATCGAAAATATCTGCATAATGTTATTGCCGCAGTTGTTTTACTGGCGATCTTAACAAATTTGATAATTGAAACACTGGCAAGGCAGAGCATATGGGGGGGCTTTCTGTTTTTTCTACAGAGTCCTTTGATATTTTTATATAATTCTCTTTTGATCCTTGCAACCATTTCGCTGGGATTTTTGTTCAAGAGGCGGGCGGCCGCTTTTGCTACGATCTCGTTCATATGGATAATTCTAGGCATAGTGAACGGCATAATCCTTTCAAAAAGAATGACTCCGTTTACTGTTTATGACATACTTTCCTTTAAGGAAGGACTTTCCATAGTCAGCAATTATTTTTCGGTTTTACAAATGGTCTTGATAGCAGCAGGCATAGCCCTCGTGGTTGCCTTGTTCGTTTTTTTGAGAAGAAAGATACCAAAACACGGAAAACATGCAAATCATAAAAGAAGGGTTGCTGTTGTGGCGGTAATTATGCTGATCACCTTCGGTGTTTCCGGACTTCTCATAAGAACAGGAATGATCGAGACTTATTTTCCGAACCTGGCATACGGATTCCGCGATAACGGATTCCCTTACTGCTTTATAAACACATGGTTCAATACGGGGATAGGAAAACCGGAAGACTATTCAAAAGAAAAAGTCAGATCCGTATTTACAAAAAAAGAAATGGAAACAACGGTGGCTGCAAAGGGCAGCGACGGGAAAGAAAGCCATCCAAACATTCTTTTTTTGCAGATGGAAGCTTTTATGGACCCTGAAACAGTAAAAGGTCTCAGACTTTCTGAAGATGCCATACCTAATTTCAGGAAACTTATGAAAAACAATTCCAGCGGCAGATTTCTTTCTCCTGCAGTGGGAGCAGGAACGGCCAATGTGGAGTTTGAAGTCATGACCGGAATGAGTGTCCATTTTTTCGGTCCGGGAGAATATCCTCACAAATCATTACTGGAAGATACGGTTTGTGAAAGTGTTGCTTATGACCTAAAAAGCATAGGATATTTTACCCATGCCATACATAATCACAGAGCGACTTTCTATGGAAGAAATCAGGTCTTTGCCAATCTGGGGTTTGACACCTTTACTTCCGTTGAGTATATGAACAAGGTAAACAGAACACCAAAAAACTGGGCCAAAGATTATGTTCTTACCCAGCAGATAACCGATGCGCTTAAATCAACAAAAGGATCGGATTATATTTATACCATATCCGTAGAAGGTCACGGTGCATACCCGGAAGAAAAGGTGCTTGAAAATCCGGGAATAGCAGTTGAGGAATCTCCGTCTGAGGAAACAAAATATGCATGGGAGTACTATGTGAATCAGCTTAATGAAATGGACGAATTCATCGGCGAACTTGTCAAAAAGCTCAAAACATATGATGAAGAAATCGTACTTGTCATATACGGAGACCATCTGCCAAACCTGCCTGATATAAGTGATGATAAACTTAAATACGGCAGGAACACATATGAGACAGATTATGTTATCTGGAGCAATTTCCAAATGAAGCAAAAAGATCAGGATCTTAAGGCATATGACATATCGGCAGAGGTACTTGACAGACTTGGCATAAAACAGGGCACAATGGTGACATATCACCAGAATCACAAAAACAGCAAAGATTATGAAAAAAATCTTGAAATTCTTCAATACGATATGCTTTATGGAGAAAAGTATATATATAACGGAAAAAATCCTTTTAAGACCACAGAAATGAAAATGGGCGTCAAAGATATAAGAATAAACAAGGTGGTAAAAATAGGAGACAAGTATTACATAAAAGGGAAAAACTTTACCGAATCCAGCAGGATCTCCCTGGATGGGAAAATACTCAAAACCATATATCTTGGATCTACGGTGCTGGGATTGCAGGAAGAAGTGGATCCGCTGGACGTATCTAAAATGAAAGTAAGCCAGTTCGACAAGGAGGACAAAGAGATATTAAGTACAACGGAGTAGGAAAATTGAAGAGGTGGTCAAAATGGAATCCATTGAAACAAAAAGATTGGATCTTAAAGAATGGACCTTTGATGACGGGCCGGAGCTTTTGACTCTGGCCAAAGATCCAAAAGTCGGTCCAAAAGCAGGTTGGAAACCCCACGAAAGCCTTGAGGAATCCATACAGATAATCAACACCGTCTTTTTTGCCGGAACAACATGGAAAATAATCGACAAAAAAAGCGGAAAGATAATCGGATGCGTAGGTCTTGAGGATGACAAAAAAAGACCTGAAATAAAAAGCAGAGAACTGGGATACTGGTTGGGCAGAGATTTCTGGAACAAAGGATTCATGACAGAGGCGGCCAAGGCTGCAATCGATTATGGATTTGATAAAATGGAACTTGATATCATCTCTGTCTGTACAGCTCCGGAAAACAGGAGATCGCAGAAGGTCATCGACAAACTGGGATTTTCTTACGAAGGCACACTAAGAAAAGCTTACAGGATATATGACGGAACAGACAGGGATGTGCTTTGTTATTCCATTACAAAAGAAGAGTGGAAAAACTTATAGAACGATGTTTAAGATCAATTTCAGCGGGTATAACATAAAACAGTTGACAAACAAAATAACATCCTTTATAGTATAATATAGAAAAAGTATTCAGTAATGGCAAAGCAGGAGAAATCCTGTGACGCAAAGCTAAGGGGCTAAGCCGGAAGGTATGCCAGCCAGCTACCGCATTACAAGATGTGTATGGATATTACAACACTAATGCGTGAACTGCCATTCGGATACCCCGAATGGCTTTTTTTATCCGTAAACCGAGCACGCGCCCGGTGGAGTGATCCGTACAAAAACTAAATATTGATTGGGCAAAGCAGGAGAAATCCTGTGACGCAAAGCCAAGGGTCTAAACCGCAAGGTATGACAGCCGGTTGCCGCAGGTAGTTCGCAGCTATCAGCGATAAGAGAAAAAGCATTTTATGTGCCTTTCGGAAAGCAAACGACTGTCAAAAACCCGACAGTCGTTTTTAGTTTATCAAATGTATTTTGAAAGACAAATTTATTCGGAGGTACGGAAAAGTGTTAAAGAGAATAGCAAGAGTGACAGCACTCATATTGATATTAGCGGTTTTCACAAGCGGTGCGCTTGCGGTGACTGTTGATTTTGGTTATGGGGCAACCGGCAAGACAAGCAAAAAAGTAACCAAAAAAATAAGCAAAAAAGTCATAAAAACAAAAAAAGCAGCAAAGAAGACATATAAGAAGACAAAAAAAACAACTATAAAATACGGAACAAAAACAATAAAAAACACAAGCACCCAGAAAGTAACACAGAAAAAGACAATAAACAAAAAAGTAGTTACCACAGCAAAGAAGAAGCAGAAAAAGAAGATAGTAAAAACCATAAAAACTACTACTACATATACAACTACAACAGCAAAAACTGCCGTAGCGACAGCAGATATAACGACGACAAACCAACTGAAAAAGACAGTTACTCCTGCTCTGGCAAATGCATTTGACAGACTGGGCTTCACAATAAAGATAGAACCCGATGCAAGATATGCCGGGATATTCAGTACTTCAAAACGTTACATAGGGCTTCAGGCTGTAAGCACAGGAGTATTCAGACACGAAATGGGGCATTTCTTAAGCACATTAAAAAACAAAGCTGCAAAGACAAGAGCTTTCCAGGCAATATATCAGGAAGAAAAGAGTAAGTACACGGGAAGCAACAGATCTTATGTAACGAGCACTTCGGATGAATACTTCGCCGAATCCTACAGGAACTACCTGGAAAACGGAGCAAAACTACAGGCAGAAAGACCTAAAACTTATAGCTATATAAATGAGCAGGCTGCCGGAATAACAGAAGAAGACATAACAAGGACATACAATCAGTACAGCTGGGCCTGGTAAAAACAAGTCAAAAGGGCAAGAATTTGCTTACAAAATACAAGAAGGAAACCCGAATAACTGCGAGTATTTGGGTTTTTTTCTTTTTTGGATCAAAAGACAACGGTAAAATGCTTATAATGAAATCCCTTGAACTCTTACAAAAAAAATCTTTTTTCTAAAAAAACCTTGACATTTTCCCGAAAAGGCGTATTCTTTTTGTAGGGAAAGAGATTATGAGACAATTACAGGCGGATATTTTATTTGTCTCAAAGAATCGAAAAAGGCAAAGCAGTCGTGAGGCTGTGGCGCAAAACTACAGGGTCTTGGGGTAAAACAATAATAGGGTGCATAATTAACCAAGATAGCCAGCTGCCGATCATAAAGATAGGCAGCTTTTTTAATAGCTGTATGTAATGAAAAGGGCAAAACAGTCGTGAGGCTGTGGCGCAAAACTACAGGGTCTTGGAGAAATACTATCAATTTAAAGGATCAATACCAAGATAGCCAGTTACCGTTACTTCCGAAAAAAACGGTAACTTTTTTATTTGCGCTCCCGGCAAAAAAAGTTAC
>JAAYYX010000195.1 GCA_012515135.1 Clostridiales bacterium
AAAAGTTTTTCCGTATAAATATCCACTATTTATTATCTCTTTCTTTGATATCGGCTATATCAGTTATATCAGCTATTTCAATTGATTTGGTTATTATTGTCCTTCTTTTGATTTGGTTATTATTGTCCTTCCTTTGTTTCAGTTATTATTGCCCTTCTTTTGTTTCGGTTATTATTGTCCTTCCTTTGCTTTAGTTATTATTGTCCTTCCTTTGTTTCAGTTATTATTGTTTCTTCCTTTGTTTATAAAGACTATCTTTTTGTCCGGGTCGGGGTCGGGGTCCGGATCTTCATCGAAACACTCTTCCTTTAGCCAGCAGCCCTTTGTTTCAAGATCGATCTTGTCTCTTTTTCCCGGAAGGGAATCACAGCCGGTTTCCCTTTCTCCGTCATTTTCGCAGTCACTGCAGCATATTTTTGCTATTTTGGAGAGAATACGGTCAAACTGATCTGCTTTTAGTATTTCGACTTCCCCTTCCGATACGGATTCCACGGAATCAAAATTGATGAATATCTTGGTTATATCTTCTTCCACATAATAAGGATCAATGGTTTTGTCATCATCGAGCTTATACATTTCGATGAATGTCCTTTCTGTTTTTTCCAGCCGGTCCATAAAATCCTCCAGGTCCTCTATGCCCTTCGGGTAAAGACATTTCATACATTCCGAAAGTATCAATACTTTTGTTTTCATTATTCATCATCCTTTCCTGTTATCTTTTCTTTCCGTTCTATTTCCCACTCCATGCCCCTGACAAGTTCTCGTTTTACATTCATTTTGTGAGCCGCATAAAGCTGTGTGGTGGTTATCTGCTCGTGATCCAGCAGATTCTGCACGTCGAATATGGAATTTCCGCGGCCGATCAGGCTGGTGGCGGCGGTTGCCCTCAGTTTATGAGGGCTGTAACCTGCGTTTCTTGAAGTCTTCATGCCTATGGATGTGTATTTCTTTACCAGTTCTCTTATTTGTCTTTCGGTCATTCGTTTGCCCTGAAGAGAAAGAAAAAGTGCGTCTTTCATATCTTCGGGGATGTTTTCACTGCCGGGTCTCTCGTTTTCAATGTAGTCTCTTACGGTGGCAGTGACGGATATGTTTAAGGGCATGGATGATTCCTTGCCTCTTTTTCTGTATATCCTGAATTCTCCTCTGCTGAAATTGAATGAGGAAATATTCAGCTGCTGGAGCTCGGAAAGCCTTAGTCCGTAGGTCAGGAAAAGAATTAGTATTGATTTGTCTCTTTTTTTTGTCTTTTCCCAGAACTCATGTTCTTTTTTTGTAAGACCTATCCCGGTGGAAACCGCGTCCAGCATTACCATGACTTCGTCATCCTGAAGAGCTTTTATCTCCTTTTCCCCGGGTTTGGGAACTTTTATAGGGTCAAAACCGTCGGTTATGTTGCGGCTTATGAGTTCATCCCTGTAAAGCTGCTTGAAAAGCACCGAAACAGAAGATTTTTTGCGGGCAAGGGTCTTGTTGTTGTTCTCGTATATATACACGGCGTTTTTGGTTTCTTTTTCATATTTTCTGCAAAAGTCTATGAAAATATTGATGTCCACGGCCTTTATACGTTCAAATTCCTGTAGTTTGATGTTTTTGGATATTTCCGCCGCTGTAAGATCCGTCTGATTCACCAGGTAATCGCAGAAAAATGTTATATCGTAAAGGTAGGCAAGTCGGCTCATGGGCAGAACGTTTCCTTTGAGATACACAAAAAAACCTCTCATAAAAGCAGGAAGATCTTTTTCCAGAGCTTCGCATCTGGATACTATTTCATGCTCTTTTAAAACGATATTATCAGGTTTGTCGCTCTTGTTATGTATTTTTATCTGTTTTTGAACACCCATAAAAGAATATCCTCCAATGCTTCCTGTTCCGATGAAAAGGCAGACAGGTCGAACCATTTCATGTCCTCATATCGTTTGAACCAGGTTATCTGGCGCTTGGCATAGTGTCTTGTGTTCTTTTTTATCAGGTCTATCGCCTCTTCCAGATCATATGCTCCGTTAAGATGATCTATTATCTCTTTGTAGCCAATGCCTTTCATTGATATGTCCTTTGATGTGAGACCCATTGCCACTAGGCCTTCCACTTCGTTTAAAAGACCGCGGCTCACTATAAGCTCGACTCTGCTGTTTATCCTGTGATAGAGTTCGTTGCGGTTTCTCATGAGACCTATCATGATGGTCCCGTAATCATCGGTTTTTTTCTTTATTTCGCTGAAATCCGAAAGAGCTTCACCCTTTTCCGCCGCCTCCAGAGCCCTTATAACACGTTTTATATTGTTGGGATGTATTCTTTTTGCAGCTTCCGGGTCTTTTTTTTGGAGCCTGTCGTGAAGAGCAGCGGGACCGTTGTTTTTTGCTATGTTTTCCAGCTGCTTTCTGTAGGCCTTGTCCTCGGGAGGAGTTCCAAAATCCATTTCGTAAATGAGAGAATTAAGGTAAAGTCCGGTACCGCCGGTGATCACGGGGGTCTTTCCCCTCTTGAATATTTCTTTGATGGCTTTTTTTGCCATTTGCTGATAGATTGCAGCAGAAAAAGGCTGAATCGGATCAACTGCTCCGATAAGATGATGTTTTACGATGGCAAGCTGGTCTTCGGAGGGTTTTGCACTGCCTATATCCATATGTTTATAAAGCTGCATGGAGTCGCAGGAAACTATTTCACCGTTTGTTTCCCGGGCGATCTTTATGGCATATTCGGTTTTCCCCACTGCTGTGGGGCCTGCCACCACAATTATCTTATTTTTTTGTTTTCTTTTCTTTTTTTCTTCCATAATGGTTTTCTTTCACTATCTGTGAAGAAGGAAGTTTTTATCGTTTATGTCCGTCCGAATCTTTTTTCTATATCGGCTTTTGAGAATTTTATAAAAGTCGGTCTTCCGTGGGGACATGAAAACGGGTTTTCACACTTGGAAAGAGTATTCATCAGTTCTTCGATCTCCTCTTCCGTCAGATGATCATTGGCTTTTACCGCTGATTTGCAGGCGGTCCCGGTTATTTTCTTTATTTGTTCAGGTTGACTTATATCTGTGTTTTCGCTGTATGTATCAAGAAAATCCTTTACGAATTTTTCCGCTTCAGAAAGGCTCAAAAACATGGGTATTTCCTTTATTATATATGTAC
>JAAYYX010000196.1 GCA_012515135.1 Clostridiales bacterium
AGTATAAGCTTGCAGAAGTTACCGGCCAGTACAGCGAAGCAGTTCTGACAAACGAAAGTACAGCACCTCAGGCTGAAGTCGATATTGAAAATAAATATGAATATTTCGGCAAGATCAATGTAACAAAAAAGATATTTCTAAATGATGAAGAAAAGCAGAGCTACAGCGACAGCTTCTGGGTGGCATTATTTGATGAAAGCGATCAGCGTTACGGCGATCCCAAAGAAATAGAAATGACAGGCGGAGACGCAAATAAAGTTGTCTTTGAAAACCTGCCCTTTGGCGACTATGTTTTATATGAAACGGATGCCCAGGGAAACAAGCTTTCGGGACCTGAAAGCGGACGTACTCCCGAATGGATCGACATAACTTATGAAAATAATGAAGTATCCCTTACAGAGGAGGCTCCCTCTGCAGATGTGGTAGTAAATAACTACTTTGAAGAAAAAGACGATCCATATTTCGGTTCCATAGAAGTGACAAAAAAAGTCACATATAACGGAAAAGCCACAGGAACCAGCCTGACATTCTATACCGCCCTGTTTGCGGACAAAGAAGGCAAAGAAATAGTTACTGAAGTAAAAGCTCTTGAAATGAACGGTAAAGATAATGTTTCAGTGATATTCGATAAGGATAAAAACGGAGAAAACCTTCCCGCAGAAACAGTATACTATGTGGCAGAGACCGATAAGGACGGAAATCCCATAACCGATCCAAAAGGCTATACCATCCGGTATGAAAATGAGCAGAAAGTAGAAATGGATGCAGAAAATGATTATGTGGGAAAAACTACTATAACTAATCAATATGAAGGAGACGATGAAGAGTTTTACTATTATGACGAAAATGGAACAAAAGTAACGACAGTCAAAACAAGCGCCACTTCTTCAGAAACAAAAACAGGAGATGATATAAACATAGGACTGCTGATACTTCTGGCACTTATAGGAGTTGCCGGAGCAATAACACCTTTTGCTTTAAGGAAAAAGGCAAAAGAAGAAAGTGATAAATAGAGTTTCCGGATTGTATTTTGAAGAAGCAGGATAAAAGAAACAAGACAAAAATAGCATAGAAAGAACAGACATAAACAGGGGAACATGTATGCGCAGATACATGTTCCCTTTTTTTATAAAAACACAAAAACAACAGCAGCACACATAAAAAACACAAAAAACACAAATAAAAAGTGATATAATATAGAATAATTCTTTTAATCAAAAGAAGATACTGTTTTAAACCAAGAAAAAAAGCGATTCGGGAAGGGAATAAAAAAATGATCAAACAAAATAAAATCAAAAAAACCTTCGCGGCAGCAATAATATCAGCCGCAATGATTTTTTCAATGATCCCTGCTTCAGCCTTTGCTGTTGACAGCGGCACAGCAGGAACCCCCTCAGTCATAAATGTTTCAACAGCAGAGCAGTTAAAGGCTGCCCTGGGAGGCAGTGACACCATACATAATATAGAAGGCAATTCTGTTGTTTTGAGCGAGTCTGTTGCCCTGACGGATGTAAACATAAAAGTGACAGAAGGAGATCTGAAGATAGACCTTAACGGACATGAGATCCTTTTCGGAGGTACTGCTTTTAAAGAAGGAATAGGTCTTTCCGGGGGGAATCTTGCAATAGCTGACAGGACCGG
>JAAYYX010000197.1 GCA_012515135.1 Clostridiales bacterium
AGTTGATTGTATCTGCTTATGGGTCCCTGCATTATTTGAGGGAAAAAAGAAACAAAAAGTGCAAAATGGGCCAGGTTTGTTTCGGGCTCATATTTGCCCCTATATATATCTATTGCATATCCCATTGCCTGAAATGTGTAAAACGAGATCCCAAGGGGCAGCATTATATTAACAAGGGGCATGGAAATATCATATTCGAATGTCCTGAATAACGGATCAATATTCTCTGCAAAAAAATTATAATATTTCAGAAGCAGCAGTATGCCGAAGTTCAAAAGCAGGAGCAGTATAAGTATCCTTCTTTTCTCCTTTTTCTGCTTTTTTTCGTATCTGCCCATCATGAGGCCGGCACCAAAAGTAGAAAATGTTGAAAGAAGAATAAAAATAACGGGTTTGACCCCTCCGAAAAGATAGAAGGAATAACTCGCTACAAGAAGAAGTACCCACTTGTATTTTTGGGGCACCACATAAAACAATACCACTACTACGGCAACAAACAGTAAAAACTGCCCTGATACAAAAGACATTTTCCCTCCAGTCAGTCTTTATTTCTGTTCTTCCAAAAGTCTTTTAACTAATGTTTCCATGGCTTCTGCGGAATTGAAATTCTCGGGAACCATTTCATCCACCGTTATCTCTATGCCGAAAGCTTCGGAAAGTTCTCCTATTATGGCAACTACTTCAAATGAGTCCAGTATCTCATCATCCACCAGTTTCTTTTCATTTGAATAATCCACATTTGGTTTGATATCGTTCAGTATCTCTATTATTTTTTCCAAGCTGTATCTCCTTTCTCTTTTTGCTTTTTGCTTTTGTCCGACTTTTTCTATTATACAGAGAATCTTCTCTGATTTCTATGGTTTTTTTATGAATTTTTTCAAATCTATCTCCATCAAAAGAAGACTGAATATCAGTAAGACCGCCCCTCCATAAGCCCTGGGCAGCAGCACCTCTCCGGCCAGAAAATATGCAACAATTCCTGCAAATACCGGCTCCAGCGTGAATATCACGCCCACACGGGTGGCACTGGTATACTGCTGCGCTATAGCCTGTATGATAAAAGCTGCCCCGGTGCAGAAGATCATGAGGAACAAGACCGACATCCATACGCTGCCGTTTGAAGGCAGATGGGGTTCTTCTATCAGAAAAGCGAGTATTCCGCAGAATAATCCTGTGAAGAAAAGCTGAAAAACACCCAGATGGAATGCATTGACATCTTCCTTTCTTACTGCAGTTTCAGTTATGAGCATCTGTACCGCATAGGCAAGAGCGCACATAAGGCAAAGGATATCTCCGGAAGCGAAACTGAGATTTTCATCCAAGGTGAGAAGGGCTATGCCTATGGTACACATAATAACTACAAAAGCCAGTTTTTTTTCGGGAACGACTCCTTTGAATATAAAGGCAAGTATCGGTGTGAATATGACTGCAAGGGCACAAAGAAAACCGGCATTCGAAAGGCTGGTGTACATTACCCCGTATGTGGCTCCTATGTAGGTCACGCAAAGGGCTATGCCCAGAAAAAAACTGTATTTTATGGTAGTTTTACTGACTTTTTTGAGTTTGGGGAATCCAAGTATAAATGCCACCGCAAAAGCGCCTATAAATCTGTACATGTTGAGTGTGAAGGCACCCATGTCACAAAGACAAATATCCATCAGCAAATATGAAATGCCCCAGCAGACAGTAACAAAAACCAGCATCATGTCTGCCATTATCTGTTTATTCATTCTTTCTCCTATAAAGTTTCTATATCTCGGCTATCATCATCTCAAGAGCCATTTGCGGTTCCAGGAATCCGGTCTTGATCCTTCCGTCGGTTTCATACACACTGTGCAGTATCCTTCTTAAGTCTCTTTCGGAATATTTTTCCGCAAATCCCATGGCTTTTTTCAGTCTGTACTCGTGCACATTCATTTCCTTCTCCATTTGAAAACGTGTCTTTCCTTCCTGGCGCATCTCTTTTATACAAAGCATCAGTTCCAGCTGAGATGCGGTTACGGCAATAAGTTTGGGTGCCTTTTCTCCCGAAAGGATCAAATCGTAAAGAAGTCTGAAGGCCTCGTCTTTTCTGTTGCCGCTTACAGCATCAAGCATGGCAAATATATTCGTTTCAAGATTTTCAGACAACCCTGCAATAACATCTTCCACTGTCAATTGGCTGCCGGGGCAATGATCCGCCATTTTTTTGACATCATTTTCTATATTATACAGGGTATAATACCCGTCTCTGTTATAGTATCCGCTTTCGGCTATTATCATTGATATCAAAGACGGATCCGCTTCTTTCCCAAGTCCTCTTAATCTTTTGCTTATAAACTTTGCCAGCTGCATCCTGCCGAGGGAGCCGAAATCATATATCTTTCCCTTGCTTTTTACCATTTTGAAAAGAATATCCCTGCCGGATCTACGGTTTGATGTTCCGGTTCTTTCATCATTTTTTTTGCCGGCGGCAGTTTTTGATTTTTCTGTTATTTTTTCATATGCAAGCACCAGTATCGTGCTTTCCGGCAGATCCTCCAGATATTCTATAACTCTTTCATTTTCCACGGGCACATAGTCTTTTAATACCACAAGCTTTTTTGGTGAAAGGATGGGCAGAGTCTCGCAAACACTTTTTATTTCATCAATGGTTATTTCCGGGTCTTCTGATATAAAAAGATCCATTTCCTTTGATGCGGGTTCCACATATTTTTTTGTAAGAAGGTCTATGGCCCATTTGACAAGATACTGTTCACGGCCGCAAAGAATAAGAATACCCGGTATCCTTTCTTCTTTCATGTCTTTTTCAATTGTCACATAAGCATGTTCACCGCTTGAGGCTCTGGCTGTCATATCTCTGTTCTCCGTCAATCTTTCGTTTTATTCAATGCATGATCGGCATTTTGTCAATGCCGTTTTTTTATATCTTACTTTCTATGTACTTTGCCGCGCAAAAAGCAGCTATCGCCCCATCCGCAGCAGCGGTTATCACCTGCCTCAAATTTTTGACCCTTATATCTCCTGCCGCATATACTCCGGGGATCTCCGTCTCCATATCATCGTTCGTAACAATGTAACCCCTTTCTGTCTTCAAATGTTTTGCGAATATTTCCGTCTTTGGGTCTGAACCAATGAATACGAACAATCCTATTGAACTGTCCTCCCCGTCTGCTTTTATTTCTGTTTTTTCTCCGCTGATAATGTTTTCTGTGATGATCGCTTCCAGGAAACCGTCCCCTTTCAGTTCTTTTACAACACTGTTCCACATAAATCCGATTTTTTCATTGGCAAAGGCTTTTTTCTGTATGGGTTTTTCTGCGCGAAGTTTTTCTCTTCTGTGTATGACAGTCACTTTCTTTGCGTATCTGGTAAGATAGATCGCCTCTTCAACTGCTGAATTTCCTCCTCCCACAACGTATACATCCATATCCTGAAAAAAAGCTCCGTCACATGTGGCACAATAGGATATACCTTTTCCTGTAAGTTCTTTCTCCCCCGGGCATCCTATGTTTACCGGGGTTGTTCCTGCGGCAATTATAACAGTCTTTGCCATATAATCTTTCTTTTCGCATTTTATGGTTTTTATTTCCCATTCAGGCGAAATTTCTTTGACCGTATCTTTGATTATTACCGCACCGAAATCACCGGCCTGCTTTGACATTCTTTCGGTAAGGGAATACCCCGATTCCTCTTCCATGCTGCCGGGATAGTTTTCTATTTCTGCAGTCTGTGATATCTGTCCTCCTTCTTCGTCTTTCTCGATTATCAGTGTTTCAAGACCTGCACGGCCGGCATAAAGACCGGCGGTAAGCCCCGCAGGTCCGGCTCCTATTATAATGACATCGTATATTTTGTCCATAATATCCTTCTGTTCCTTCCGCTTTTATTCCTTGATCAATACATTTTATCCCTGTTTTGCTGATCTTTGATGGCCTTTTTTATTTGATGACCTTTTTTATACGAAGACCCTTTCTTCCATCCGGCCCAAAAAACCCTATGGCTCCGGATCTGTCGTTTCTTAGTATCATTATACCTTTTTTACGACACTTTTCAATGACATC
>JAAYYX010000198.1 GCA_012515135.1 Clostridiales bacterium
AGAGGTCTCATAAGACAGCATCAGTTCAACAAAGTCGAAATGGTGAAATTCGTTGATCCAAAGACATCTTATGAGGAATTGGAAAAGCTGACTGCCGATGCGGAGGAAGTTTTGAAAAAACTCAAAATACCTTACAGGGTAGTTGTTTTGAGTTCGGGAGATCTGGGGTTTTCATCCGCAAAAACCTATGATATAGAAGTATGGATGCCCAGCTACGAAAAATATGTAGAAATATCTTCCTGCAGCAATTTCGAGGATTTCCAGGCCCGCCGGGCAAATATAAGATTCAGACCGGAAGAAGGGGGAAAACCTCAGTTCGTCCATACATTGAACGGATCCGGACTGGCGGTGGGAAGGACTGTTGCCGCCATTCTTGAAAACTACCAGCAATCTGACGGATCTGTGGCAGTTCCCGAAGTTCTGAGAGAGTATATGGGTACGGATATTATAAAATAGTTGTTTGATATCAAACGAAAAAGCCATATTTTTAACAGATACAAAGATGCTTTTTCCGGCGAAGAACAGGAGGCAAAATGTCATTTAAATTACAAGAGTATATTGAACCCGATTTTAACAAGGATTGTTTTGTTAATGCTCCCGATGCGTTACTTTGCCCCTGCCCCAGGGATATGGCAGCACCGGACAATTACCATGCCACTTCCATTTTTCCGGAATATTTTAAAATCAGCGGTAAATGGCTACTGGCTGAAGAATCAAGAATGGACTGCCTGCCGGTATATGAGGACGGGAAAATACATATAAGAGAGTTCAGGAATCTTGTAAAGGGAGACTTGGTGGTGACCGGCAGGAGCGAAGACTGTGAAGAAGGCATATATGTGCATTCTCACTGTTTTCATCAGGAAGCCTATGATGTGGACAAATCCTTTTCATTCAGACAGGGAAGGACCCGCGAGACCGGGTTTTCCTGTGACTATGATTTTCTCTATGAACTAATGGAACACGAGAAGAAAAACGGCAATATACTTTGGGTGCTCGGCCCCGCATGTGCCTTTGATCAGGAAGCAAGACTGGCTTTTTCTCAGCTTATATCAAACGGGTATGTGGATGCACTCCTTGCGGGGAACGCTCTTGCCACACACGACCTTGAAGCCGGCTATCTGGGCACTGCCCTTGGTGCGGATATATATAATCAGAGACATCATTACAACGGACATTATAATCATATAGATACAATAAACAAAGTCAATCAGCACGGTTCCATAAAGGAATTTATCCAAAAGGAAAACATAAAAGACGGTATAATATATTCATGTGTAAAGAATAATATCCCATTTGTTTTGAACGGATCCATAAGGGATGACGGGCCTCTTCCCGAAGTTCTTGAACATACTTATATCGGTCAGGATACGATGCGCAAGCACATAAGGAAGGCAACAACAGTAATAGGCATGGCAACAACACTTCACACCATTGCCACCGGAAACATGACTCCTGTTTTTCGTGTTATGGCCGACGGGACAAAAAGACCCATATATTTTTATATAGTTGATACTGCGGAATTTGCCGTAAACAAACTTTCCGACAGAGGAAGCCTGGGGTCAAAGGGGATAGTAACCAATGTCCAGGACTTCGTGATCAACCTGTGCAAAGGTCTTTGTCCAAAATAGCGGAGAGAAATCAATGATATCAAAAAAAATGCAGCCTTTGATGGCAAATAACTCGGCCATACGAACAATGTTTGAAGAAGGCGATATTATGAAAAAAAAATACGGAGAGGAGAATGTATATGATTTTTCTCTCGGAAACCCAAATGTGCCTGCGCCGCCTGAAGTGAAGCAGGCAATTTTGGATATACTTGAAGAGGAAAGATCACAGGTCCTGCACGGATACATGAGCAATGCGGGATTTGAAGATGTAAGAGAAGCGGTCGCTCTGCATATGAACAAAACACAGGGAACAGAACTTTCCGCCCGAAATATAATAATGACTGCCGGGGCCGCCGGGGGTATCAATGTGGCATTGAAGACAATAATGGATCCCGGAGAAGAAGTAATTATTTTCAAACCATATTTTCTTGAATACAACTGGTATGTAAACAACTTTGACGGAAAAGTCGTTCAGGCGGAAACAGATCCCTGTTTTCAGCCGGATCTTAAAGATCTCGAAAACAAGATAAATAAAAAAACGAGAGTATTGCTTTTGAATTCACCCAACAATCCCACGGGAGCCATATATTCTGAAGAAACCATAAAAAGAATCGCCGGGATACTGATTAAAAAACAGAAAGAACTGGGAAGGACATTATTTATACTGGCAGACGAACCCTACAGGGAGCTTGTATATGAGGGAAACGAAGTGCCCTGTATAATGAATTTTTATCCCAATACTATAGTTTCCTACTCCTACAGCAAGACCCTCTCCCTTCCGGGGGAAAGGATAGGATATCTTGTCATACCCGATGAACTTGAAGAAAGCAGTCTGGTTATAGATACTGCAGCCAATGCCAACAGGATAGCCGGATTCGTGAATGCTCCTTCGCTGCAGCAGAAGATAGTAAAAAAATG
>JAAYYX010000025.1 GCA_012515135.1 Clostridiales bacterium
ACCACATATGTTACCGTATGGATATTCATAGGCATAGAAGGAGCAGTGGTAATATCAGGAAGAGCGAAAAACACCAAGATCGCAGGAAGGGCCACAGCCATATCCTTCCTCAGTCTTCTTGCTCTTTATTTTGCTATATCCTTCCTGAGCATGGGAGTTATGCCGGCTGAAGATCTGGCAGAGTTGGGCAATCCCAGAATGGCAGGGATACTGGAATATGTAGTCGGCCCCTGGGGAGCAGTGCTTGTAAATGTGGCTGTTATAATCTCCATAGGAGGAGCACTTTTGAGTTACACCATACTGGCCACTGACAGTGCCTTTGCACCGGCGGTGCAGAAATGTTTCCCTAAAATATTTACAAAACTGAATAAAAGAAATGCACCGGTTTCATCGGCGCTCATATCCACGCTTGTTATTCAGATGTTTCTTATAATAGTATATTTCAATGAATCCTCTTATCAGATATGCTATACGCTTTCGACCAGCGCCATAATGTTTCCATATTTTCTTTCGGCACTCTTCTGTCTGAAGATAACTGTGAAAGGCGAAGGAATGAGCGATCTTAGTACAGGCGGCAAAGCCAAGGCATGGATATTCACCATTATAGGTGCAGTATATGGATTCTGGCTTCTTTACTCCAGCGGACTCACATATATACTGGTTTCGGCGTTACTTTATGCACCGGGCACCATACTTTATCTTTACAGCAAAAAAGAGCAGAAGGAAAAATTCTTCAGCACAAAGGTGGATATGGTAGTATTCGTAATTGTGATGATAGCCTTCATCGCATCGATAGTTGCGTTGAATGCCGGTACTATTGCACCGTTCTGATAAAGGTTTTTTCGGAAGAAAACTTTTGCCGGGGTTTTAGCGAAGATGCTTTTCGGCAAGATCAATAAACAGGTCCATATCTTCTTCTTTGGGGAATATGGCCCTTGAGGAGGTGGCGTTGCCGCCTCCTTTTCCATTGTATATGCCGGCGTTTTCTCTGACCAGTTTGCTGCAGTCCACACTGCCGCCGGAAAAGAAGAGAAGGGTATTGTCTTTTTTTGAAACTATAATAAGAAGTTTTTTTATCCTGTCTGAAAGGGGTCTTCCTATGTTCAGAAGGTCATCGGTTTTCATGTCGTTCCATCTGCAGACAAGGATGTCTCCTCTGACGGAAAAAGGATCTTTGCAAAGCGGGTCTTCACCCCTGGTCAGTCTGTCCAGGATATTGCCTGTTTCTTCTATGCGGGATGTTATCACCGAATGGCGAAGTGTATTCAGTTCGTCTCTCATCAGCCTGACGCGGGTATCTGATGCGGATATTTTATCCATAAGGTCTTCTGTACCTGCGGAATATCTGATGCAAAGATCATTTACTATATTGTGTTTCTTGTTGTAATCAGCCATTGCTCTGGCACCTGCATCAAAATATATGCGAAACATCCCTTTGTATTTTTCCACCTTATATATTTTTATAAGGCCCACCTCTGAAGAGGAATGAGGATGTGTGCCGCAGCAGGCGACGCAGTCGGAGGGGTGGTCTTTTTCTCCTATGAGAACTACACTTATATCTTCGTCAAAATCGGCAGGTTTTCTCAAAGGAAGACTGCCGGCATTTTCGGGATCGGCAAAGCGGTGTACGGATATATCCTTGTTCTGCCATATTATCTCATTGGCAAGATCCTGAGCCCTCATGGCTGTCTTCCAAGTGATCTCATCTATTTTCATACTAGAGCCCGGACCCTTGTTTTCATTATCATTATCTTTTTCATTATCTTTTTCTTCAAGGCTTATGTCTACGGTCATATAATCACTGCCCATGTGAAAGCCGCGATTTACACCTCCATACTCCCTTGAGAAAACTCCCGACAGGATATGTTCTCCGCAGTGACGCTGCATATTGTCGAAACGTCTTGCCCAGTCAAGCTTGCAAAGGATGCTCTGCCCCCGGGAAAATACAGTTTCTGTTTTTTCAAGGACATGAAATATTTCATCGTCTTTTTCAAATACATTGCGCACAGTTACATTGTCTATTTCACCAAGGTCGCAGGACTGCCCACCGCCGCCGGGGAAAAAGATGGTGGACTCAAGAACCAGGACAGGGTATCCGTCTTCAAAAAAAACATCTTTTATGACGGAGCTATGCTCCTTTTTATATACATCATCCGGGAATATTTTTTGCGTATTGCTTTTTTCTTCCATTTTCTTCTCCTTTATAAAAAGACAGGATCAGTATAACTTATTCTGAGCAGGATCCCGGCTTTGCTTCCTTAAAGTATTGATCGATCCTCATCGTCTATGGTCATCTTATCAAGCCATTCTTTATCTTCAAGAATTTGATTGTCTGTTAAACCGTCAGAGATAATGTAATCTAAATTCTCTTCACCCAAACTATATTCTTTCCATATTATCAAGCCGAATATTTCAGAAATATTTTTTTTATGGAAATACCATCTCTTTTCTCCAAAGAAAAAGTGCTGGTCATTGAACAGGTATATATCGTATTTGTCTGCTTTGAGATTTTCTTCGGCTCCGGTGTATACTTTGGCTCTGAAATACAGTTTCTTCTCAGGATATTTATCACCATTATATGTGAAGTATGGAGTGAGGCCGGTCTTTTCGGGGACATGTAATTGCCAGCTATCATTTTGCGCGATCACTTTGCTCGATGATGTTGAAAAAACATCAGCAACGGAAGAATTGATATTGAACACGCCGGAAAACCACAGATATGTAATACCGATCAGAAGCATACTGAGCAGCATAATTATGGTTTGTTTTCGAGACGGTTTTTCAAAAGACCATGATCTTTCTTTTTTTGTTTTCATTTTCCCACTTCCTTTTCCCGCTGCTTTTGTTGCGACTATTATACACTATATAGAATAAAAAAGCTGACGATTCATGGTTTTTCAAATGTCATGGGGGAAATTTATTTTATACACCTCATAGCTGACAAGATTTTTTTTGGATAGCATAAAAAACCGATAAGCACATTTATGATATAATAATAAGGCAGTGATCGGCAAATCAATAAGACAGTGATCGGCAAATCAATAAGGTCCAATCAGAAAAAAGAGATCATATTATCGGAGAAAAGTTATGAAATATTCATTGGAAGTGAAAACAAGTTCCCGTACCCAGATGCTTGATATAACAAAAGACATTGAAAAAATAATAAAAGAAAGCGAAATCAAAAACGGATCATGCATAGTATTCATACCGCATACTACAGCTGCTGTAACTATAAATGAAAATGCAGATCCCGATGTCCAAAAAGATTTTATAAAGGCGATAAACAAAATTGTGCCATGGGACGACGATTATCTTCATATGGAAGGTAACTCTGCTGCACATCTTAAAGCAAGCATGATAGGGTTTTCAGAACAGCTGATGGTAGAAAAAGGCAGGATCTTGCTGGGTACATGGCAGGGTATATATTTTGTTGAATTTGACGGCCCAAGAAATAGAAAAGTGTGGGTCAGTATCTTTGCATATAAGTAAAGCCTAAATATGGGGATCAAATAACTAATGGGACAGAATAATAAAAACAGCAACAAACAAAATGATACAAGTAATCGAAGGGACACAAAATATTGGGCCCATAAGGCCTTAAAAAAATACGGCAAAGGGCAGTAGCATATATAACAAGCCACATACAGATAATCAGACAATTTCATAAAAACAATATATTGTGCGTGCCAAAAAATAATAATTGTTGTATAATAAAAAAACATAGAGTACTAATTTGCGGTACGGGGGACTGCGAACAAAAACAAACGGGTGAAATAAAAAGAGAACAACCTGTGGATAAAGAAAAGGAAAAAGGTGTAAAAAACAAAGAAAAGTCTTGCAAATACTACCTTATAGAGAAAATAGTTTTCCACAGGACACGGTGCATAAAATTGTATACGATTTGATATTAGCTGTGGACAAACATCAAAAAACAAGAAAAACAGACACTTTTGGCTTGTTGATATTATAAGCAGGAAAGCACGAACAAAGGTTGACATAAAACGTCGGGATCGGAAACAAAAATGTTAAAAGAAAGAATCACATTCAAAAGCGAGTTGCCGGTAAATGTACTGGTGGCGGATATAGAGGAATATCCCATACATTTCCATGATGAACTGGAAATGGTGTTTGTTCTTAAAGGTCATGTAAAGCTGCGGAACGGATATTATAATTACGATCTGAAGCAGGGAGACATTTTTACTTTGAACGACAGAGAGATACATAGCTTCAGCAGGATAGGAAACCAGGAAAACATGGTCATGCTGCTACAGATGGATCTTACTTATTTCTCCCGCTACTATAACAATCTGAAAAACAATTTTTTCGTTACGGATATGGAAGATGATGATGACGAGAGCCTGGACATCCTGAGAAAATTCCTGGCCAAAATAATGATGGATATACTGGAGAAGGGTTTCGGATACGAACAGAAAGTGATAGAAAGCACCCACAATCTTATTGCCAGCCTTCAGGCGGATTTTCAGTATTTCGTCATGGAGGACGGACGTTTTGTGAACGAAGCAAAAAAGAAGGGCAACAAAATACTGGCGGGCCGTCTTAACAGGATAACCGACTACATGTACGACAACTACTACAGAAAACTGACCCTCAAAGAGATAGCAGAAAAAGAACACCTTTCCATATATTACCTTTCCCATGTCATAAAAGAGGCCACCGGCCTCAGCTTCCAGGATCTTTTAAATTTCATAAGAGTGGAAGAATCGGAGAAACTGCTTCTGGGCACAGGCAAGCGTATAGGTGCCATTGCAGAAGAAACGGGATTTTCAGCTGTTCGTTACTATATCAAGCACTTTGAGACATGGTTCCACATGCATCCGGCAGAATACAGAAAAAAATTCACAGGCAAAGTTAGCGGCAGAGAAAGCGGAGCGAGGATGAGAAGGGCTACTCCGGCTGAAATAGAAGAGGCGCTTAAACAGCAAGTAAAAGGTCTTTACAGGGACTATTTCTTCAGGAATGCAATAAAGCCCATAATAGTTGATCTGGACATAGACAAAGAAGTCTCCGGCACCTTTGGAAAGGTCGTGATGGATGAACTTATGGAAAAGAATATCATGAAGCCGGTCTCAGCACCCTATATAATGATGAAAAACCTAAAAGAAGAAATAATAACATCGGGAGATAATTATCTGATCTCGGCAAAAAAAGATGAAGCAGGAGAAATAAATGCCCTTTCAATACTTACATATAATTTCAGCCAAGACCTGGGCAGGGAGCTTGGTATGGTCTCATCAAAGGAGGAACTTATAAACAGCCTTTCTGTTTATGATTCGGAGGGAGAGATACTGGTAAGATGCGCCGGCATGACCGGGGATTTCACAATATCCAGATACCGTATATCAAGACAGAACTGTCTTATGGCAATCGACAGTTCGGGGATACATGACAAAAGTCACACTGCAAGGGAGATACTGAGAGGGAAGCTGGCTGCCATGCCTGTTGTTGAATTTGAAGAGTTTCATGTTGCCGATACCATAAGCGTAAGGTCCACTATCAAAGGCTTTGGAGCCGAACTCATCCTTATTGACAAGAAAACCGCAAAATAGTACACAATAAGAGCAAATGCGTAATTGAATTTTATCACCGGGGTGATAGAATAAAAGCACAAAGGAAAATGTGCGCTTATTTAAGTGTTCAAATAATGGAGGTAAAAATATGAAAATACTTATTATCGGAGCAGGCGGCGTGGGCACATCCATGGCCACCGTAATCAAAAGAATGGGCAAAGAGATCGACTGGGCAGAAAAAGTCGTTCTGGCGGATTACAACTTTGACAGAGCCAAGGAAGTGGCAGACAAGATCTGCGGCGGAGGAATATTTGTTGCAGAAAAAGTGAATGCAAGAGATTCCGCAAATATCGAAGAAATAATAAAGAAGCACGAGATCGATATGACCATGAACGCAGTAGAGCCTGAGTTTAATGAATGCATATTCGATACATGCCTTAAGACAGGATCCATGTATATGGATGCTGCAATGACCCTTTCCACACCGGATCCGGACAAACCCTTCGAAAAGGCAAACATAAAGTTGGGAGACTATCAGTTCGACAGGCATGAAGACTGGAAGAAAGCCGGCAACATGGCACTTCTGGGGATGGGCGTTGAGCCCGGTATGGCAGATGTATTTGCCAGGTTCGCAGACAAACATCTCTTTGACGAGATCGATGAAGTGAACGTTCGTGACGGAGATAACTATGACGGCGAAGATGTGGGCTATTTCGGATTCTCAGTATGGACCACCATAGAAGAGTGCCTCAATCCTCCCGTTGTATGGGAAAAGGGCAAGGGCTTCTTCTGCACAGAGAACTTTTCCGAGCCTGAAATGTTCAATTTCCCCGGAGGCATAGGTGATGTCGAAGTAATAAACGTTGAGCATGAAGAGGTTCTTCTGGTGCCCAGAGTAATAGACTGCAACAGAGTTACATTCAAATACGGCGTTCCCAAAGAAACAAGGGATATGCTGCTTTATCTGAAGGATCTGGGTCTTTCCGAAAAAACAAAGAAAATAAAAGTCGGCGACAGTGAAATAACACCCAGAGATTTTCTGGTAAAAGTAATACCCAGTCCTGTGGAAGCCACCATGAGAATGGAAGGCAAGGGCTGTGCGGGCACATGGGTGACCGGTACAAAAGACGGAATGAAGAGATCGGTTTATCTGTATCAGGTAGCTGACAATCAGGACTGCATCAAAAAGTACACAACGAACGCAGTTGTTGCTCAGACTGCAGTGGGCCCGGTTATTGCGCTTGAGCTTATAGCAAAGGGAATATGGAAGATGGAAGGCGTATACGGCCCCGAAAGCTTCGATCCGGATCCGTTCGTAGAAAGACTTGCCAAATATGAGTTCCCGGCAGGGATAAGAGAAATGGATTCAGAGTATTCCGATCACCTGAACGAAAAAGCATTTCAAGAAGCAGTAAAATAGAGTCTGTTGGAAGGACAAGG
>JAAYYX010000199.1 GCA_012515135.1 Clostridiales bacterium
ATACTTCGAGTATCTGAAAAAAGATCCTAATGAATTCAGGGAAGAGATCAGAGAAGACGCCCACAGAAAAGTCAAGACCCGTATGCTGGTAGCTGCAGTTGCCGATGCTGAAGGCATAGAAGCTCCTGCGGAGGATGTTGACGAAGAGATCAAAATAATGGCCATCCAGTACAAGCAGGATCCGGACAAAATAAAAGAAATGCTGGGAGAAGAAAACATAGGATTCCTTCAGAAGGATATAAGAATGAGAAAAGCAATGGACTTCATGTTCGAAAGTGCAGTTTTCAAATAGGAGACAGGATATGACACTGGTACCATATGTTATTGAACAGGACGGTCGCGGAGAAAGATCATATGATATATATTCCCGGCTCCTGAAAGATAGGATAATATTCATAGGAGAACAGATAGACGAGCATCTTGCCAGCGTAGTTATCGCACAGATACTCTTTCTGGAAGCCGAAGACCCAAAAAAAGATATATGTATATACATAAACAGCCCCGGCGGTTCGGTAACTGCCGGAATGGCGATTTATGATACGATGAAATATGTTAAACCGGAGATATCAACCATATGTGTGGGTATTGCGGCCAGTATGGGAGCATTCCTTTTGGCGGCGGGGCAAAAGGGAAAACGCATGGCCCTTCCCAATGCCGAAATAATGATCCATCAGCCTTTGGGAGGCATAAGCGGCCAGGCAGAAGATATCAGGATACATGCCGAATGGATAATAAAGACAAGAGCCAAGCTGAACAGGATCTTATGTGAGAATACGGGACAGAACATGAAAAAAGTCGAGAAGGATACGGACAGAGACAATTTCATGAGTTCCGAAGAAGCAAAGGAATACGGGATAATAGATAAAGTAATCGAATCAAGATGAATAAAAGAAACATTAAATAATCAGAGGGAAAAATGACAAAGTACGATGAAAACAATGAAATAAAATGCTCATTTTGTGGAAGACCCCAGAGTCAGGTCAAGAGACTGGTGGCAGGACCCGATGTTTATATCTGCAATGAATGTGTGGAACTTTGCCAGGATATAATATCAGAGGGACTGCAGAAGGATAATGGAGAAGAGGCGGGCGAAGAAAAATTCCTGCTTCCCACTCCCAAAGAGATATCAGAGCAACTTTCCCAGTATGTGATCGGCCAGGAAGATGCAAAAAAGTCTTTGGCAGTGGCGGTTTATAATCATTACAAAAGAGTTGAACGCCTGAGCAAAAAAGACGAAGATGATGTGGAGCTTCAGAAAAGCAATATAGTTATGATAGGTCCCACAGGCTCCGGCAAAACTTTGCTTGCTCAGACACTGGCAAGGATACTTCATGTACCCTTTGCCATAGCCGACGCCACGGCCCTTACTGAGGCCGGGTATGTGGGTGAAGATGTTGAAAATATACTTCTGAAACTGCTGCAGGCAACAGATTTCGATGTTGAAAGGGCCCAGAGAGGTATAATATATGTGGATGAGATAGACAAGATATCCAGAAAGACCGACAACCCTTCCATAACAAGAGACGTAAGCGGAGAGGGAGTACAGCAGGCACTTCTCAAAATACTTGAAGGAACGGTGGCGAATGTACCTCCCCAGGGGGGAAGGAAACACCCCCATCAGGACTTCATACAGTTCGACACCACAAATGTGATGTTCATATGCGGAGGAGCTTTTGACGGCCTTGAAAAGATAATACAAAAACGTATAGGCGAAAAAGTAATAGGGTTCAATTCGGACATAGTTGAAAAAGAAGAAGACACATCCGAAATACTCAAAAAAATCCAGCCTGAGGATCTTCTGAAATACGGACTCATACCTGAGTTTATAGGCAGGCTGCCGGCCATAGTTACTCTGGAGGAACTGTCGGAAGATGCTTTGATAGAAATAATAACAAAACCAAAAAACGCTCTGTTGAAGCAGTACGGTAAACTCTTTGAAATGGACAATGTAAAACTGGAAATAGAAGAAGAGGCCATTAGAAGGATAGCCGCCAAGGCTCTTGAAAAGAAAACAGGGGCCCGGGGACTCAGGAACATAATGGAAAACATAATGACGGAGATCATGTACGAAATACCATCACGAAAAGACGTTGAAAAATGCATTATAACCAAAGCTACGGTTGATGGGGAAACGAGGCCAAGACTGGTACTGATCGATAAGAAAGACAAGGCGGCTTCATAGGTCGCCTTATTAAATAAGGAGATATTATGATAGAGGAAAAAATAGAAAAAAGAGAAGACGGGATGCTGCTGCTTCCCATGATACCCTTAAGAGGGATGACTATTTTCCCCAACATGGTACTGCATTTTGACATAGGCAGGGAGAAGTCGATCAATGCTCTCGAAAAAGCAATGATAGAAAATCAGTATATTTTTCTTGCTGCACAGAAGGACGAAACCACAGACCTGCCCACCTCAAAGGACTTTTATCATGTGGGTACGATCGCAAAGATAAAACAGATGCTCAAACTGCCGGGGGATTCCATACGGGTCCTGGTGGAAGGGACCACAAGGGGCAGTATAACAGAGATGCTTTTTGAAGTTCCCTATTTCAAATGTGCGGTACAAAAAATAGAGGATGAGGAACCGGATCCCGTGCCTGCCAAAACCCAGGCGCTGATGCGTTCTGCCCTGGCAAATTTTGACGAATATCTGGCACTGGATCAGAAGCTTTCTCCTGAGATATTTCCCACGGTGGCCACCATTGACCAGCCCGGGAGATTCGCCGATATAGTATCCTCTCATCTTGACATAAAAGTGGAAGAGAAACAGGAACTTCTGGAATGCATGAAGATAGATGAGAGACTTGAAAAACTCAACAAGATACTCACAAGAGAAATAGAGATACTCAAAATAGAACAGGATATAAGCAGCAAGGTCAAGACTCAGATAAACCGCAACCAGAGAGAATATTATCTCCGGGAACAGTTAAGGGCCATACAGGAGGAGCTGGGCAATGATGAGGATGTCGAAGATGAAATAGAAGCCTGGCACAAACAGCTGAACGAGCTTGATATACCCGAAAAAACCGCAGAAAAAATAGAAAAAGAAATAAAAAGATTTTCAAAAATGCAGGCTTCTTCGGCAGAGGGCACAGTGGCAAGAACATATATAGAGACCATACTTGCCCTTCCCTGGAACAAAGAATCCAAATCCGAGATCGACATGAAAAAGGCGGAGGGCATACTGGAAGAAGATCATTACGGACTTTCCAAAGTAAAGGAAAGGGTATTGGAATACCTGGCAGTTGTGGAACTTTCCCATAGGATCAAGGGACCCATTCTTTGCCTTGTGGGACCGCCGGGAACAGGGAAAACATCCATCGCAAAATCTGTGGCAAGGGCCATTGACAGAGAATTTGTAAGGATGTCCCTGGGAGGAGTCAGGGATGAAGCAGAGATAAGAGGCCACAGAAGGACATATATAGGAGCCATACCCGGAAGGGTAATAAGTTCCATAAAAGATGCAGGAACAAAAAACCCGGTATTTCTTTTTGATGAAGTCGACAAGATCGGCGCAGATTTCAAAGGAGATCCGGCTTCTGCCCTTCTGGAAGTACTGGACCCTGAGCAGAACAAAGATTTTACGGATCATTACCTGGAAATTCCTTTTGATCTTTCAAAAGTAATGTTCATAACTACGGCAAATACCATAGAGACCATTCCCACGCCCCTTCTTGACAGAATGGAAGTTATCGAAGTGATGGGATATACCGAAGAAGAGAAAGTCAAAATAGCCGAAAAATATCTCATACCGAAAAAGATAGAAGAACACGGACTGAAGGCAGAAAACATAAAGATAACAGAGGGAGCCGTACGAGACCTGATAAATTATTACACCAGAGAGTCGGGAGTCAGGAACCTGGAGAGGGAAATAGCCAATATATGCCGTAAAACAGCAAGGAAAACCGTATCGGGCAGAAAAAAGAGATTTGCGGTAGATCAGGAGAGTCTGGAAGATTACCTGGGCAAGAAGAAATACAGGTATGACAAGATAAAAGGCGAAAAAGAGATCGGAGTCACCACCGGCCTTGCATGGACAGTAGTTGGAGGCGATACTCTTTTCATAGAAACAACAGCTGTTCCCGGCACAGGAAAACTTCAGCTTACGGGTCAGCTGGGGGATGTTATGCAGGAATCCGCCAAGGCGGGTATAACCTATATAAGATCATTGGCGGATAAACTCGGCATAAAAAAAGATTTTTACAAGAGTATGGATATGCATCTGCATATACCCGAAGGCGCCACCCCCAAGGACGGACCTTCGGCCGGTGTCACCATGTGTGTCGCCATGATATCCACACTGACAAAAACAAGAGTAAGAAAAGATGTGGCAATGACAGGAGAAATAACCCTAAGAGGCAACATCCTTCCTGTCGGGGGGATAAGGGAAAAAGTTCTTGCCGCTCATAGAGCCGGAATAAAAAAAGTCCTCCTTCCATATGAGAACGAAAAGGACATAGAGGAAATACCCGGAAAAGTAAAAAAACAGATGAACTTCGTACTGATAAAAACCGTTGATGATGCCCTTAAACAGGTGATGATACCCAAAAAGAAATGATCATAAAAAAGGCGGAGATAGTTGCCGTTACAGTAAAACCGGAGCAGTACCCTCCGGATAATATGAAAGAGATAGCCTTTGTTGGCCGTTCCAATGTGGGAAAATCTTCCCTTCTAAACCTTATCACCAACAGACGGAAACTGGCAAAGATAAGCGGCAGTCCCGGCAAGACCAGGACCATAAATTTTTATGAAATAAATGAAAATTTCAGGATAGTCGATCTGCCGGGATACGGATATGCGAAGGTTTCAAGAACGGTCAAAGAAGACTGGGGGCCTATGACGGAAAAATATTTCAGTACCAGAAAAGGCCTGATCAAAGCAGTTCAGCTGGTGGACATAAGACACGGACCCACTGATAAAGACATAAAGATGTATGAGTATCTTAAGCATTACGGACTGGACGGTCTGGTGGCTGCCACAAAAAGTGACAAGATATCTAAAACTCAGATAAGGAAATCAGTGGAAATGATAAGAGAAGTCCTGGGCATGGAAGAAACCGGCAGGATCATACCTGTATCCGCCCTGAAAAAAACAGGGCATGATGTCCTTTTGGATGAGATCGAAAGAGCATTAGGAGATTAAAAAATGCAGTTTATCATTGGCTTTCGCATGATGATAAAAAGAATAAAAGCTATACGCTTTATGATGAAAGATAAGACTGTTCCCAGGAGGAAAAAGGCTCTTGTTGTTGTAGGCATAATTTATCTTTTTCTTCCTGTGGATATAATCCCGCCTATCCTTTTCCCCATCGCATGGATAGATGATCTGATTTTATGGATATGGATACTTTGGCACCTCAGGGAAACACTGGACAAGTACTGGATGGGTGAGAAAAACACAAATTATTCAAAAAAATATAAGAATAAAACAATAATAGACGATGCTGAGTACGAGGTGAAGGAGGAAAAGTAACAGTCCATGAAGAAGTATGATACAGTTGGTGAAGTAATGATCACCGAAGAGGAAATCAGAGAAAGGGCAGCAGAGATAGGTGAGCAGATCACCGGTGACTACAGAGGAGAAGGAGTCATACTGATAGGCATATTAAGGGGCGCTGTACCCTGGATGGCCGATGTAATGAAGCATATCGCTCTGGATGTGGAAATCGATTTCATAGCATGCAGCAGTTACGGAGCAACCACAAAGACCAGCGGTGTAGTAAAGATAAACAAGGATCTCGATTCCGACATTGAGGGCAAAAATGTTATAATAGTCGAGGATATCGTGGATTCGGGCATAACGCTCAATTATCTTAAGGGCTATCTTGAAAACAGAAAACCAAAAAGTATACGGATATGTGCTCTGCTTGACAAGCCCGAAGGAAGGAGAGCGGATATAAAAGCTGACTATGTGGGCTTCACAGTGGAGGATAAGTTCATAATAGGATACGGCCTGGATTTCAATCAGAAATACAGACAGTTACCTTATATAAGCTTTTTAAATGAATAACATTTGACGAGGAGGAAAACAGAATGTTTGAAAACCTGATCGAGGTATTGAAACAAAACCCCAGAAAAATCGTTTTTAC
>JAAYYX010000200.1 GCA_012515135.1 Clostridiales bacterium
ACTATGGCCGGCAGCCTGCCTATAAACTCAGGTATGAGTCCGTATTTCAGAAGATCCTCAGGCTGGATTTTTTTGAGTATTTCGGATGTGTCTTCTTCTTTTTCAACTATGTCCGAATTGAAACCTATTACTTTTTCACCGATACGTTTTTGTATTATCTTTTCAAGCCCGTCAAAAGCTCCTCCGCATATGAACATCACATTTGTGGTGTCGAACTGTATGAAGTCCTGATGGGGGTGTTTTCTTCCCCCCTGGGGAGGCACATTCGCCACAGTTCCTTCAAGTATTTTGAGAAGTGCCTGCTGCACTCCCTCTCCGCTTACGTCTCTTGTTATGGAAGGGTTGTCAGTCTTTCTGGATATCTTATCTATCTCATCCACATATATGATACCTCTCTGGGCCCTTTCAACATCGAAATCTGTTGCCTGCAGCAGTTTCAGAAGTATATTCTCAACATCTTCTCCCACATACCCTGCCTCAGTAAGGGCCGTGGCATCGGCTATGGCAAAGGGTACATGCAGTATCCTTGCCAGTGTCTGAGCAAGCAAAGTTTTGCCGGAACCTGTGGGACCTATCATGACGATATTACTTTTCTGAAGTTCCACATCGTCTTCGTCTTTTTTGCTCAGGCGCTCAACTCTTTTGTAATGATTATAAACTGCCACTGCTAAAGACTTTTTTGCCTCTTCCTGGCCGATCACATACTGGGAAAGTTGCTCTGATATCTCTTTGGGAGTGGGAAGCAGGAATTTTTCTTCGCCTGCCTCTTCTCCATTATCCTTCTGCAATCCCTCTGATATTATATCCTGGCAAAGTTCCACACATTCATTGCAGATGTAAACATCGGGTCCTGCCACCAGTCTCTTGACCTGGCTCTGGGGTCTTCCGCAAAATGAGCATTTTATTTCATTGTTTTCATCGTACTTTGTCATTTTTCCCTCTGATTATTTAATATTTCTTTTATTTATCTTGATTCGATTACTTTATCTATTATACCGTATTCTTTTGCTTCTTTGGAAGTCATGAAATTGTCTCTGTCCGTATCCTTCTCAACTTTTTTCATGTCCTGTCCCGTATTCTCACATAAGATCCTGTTCAGCTTGGCTCTTGTCTTTATTATCCATTCGGCATGTATCCTGATATCTTCCGCCTGACCGCTTATACCTCCCAGAGGCTGATGGATCATTATTTCGGCATTGGGAAGGGCCATGCGTTTTCCCTTTTGCCCCGCCGCCAAAAGAAATGCTCCCATGCTGGCTGCCATACCCACACATATGGTTGATATCTCCGGTTTAACATATTTCATCGTATCATAAATCGCCATTCCGGCAGTCACCGAACCGCCGGGGCTGTTTATGTATATACATATATCTTTTTTTGGGTCTTCGGCTTCCAGAAAGAGTATCTGTGCGATAACTACGCTGGCAATATGCTCGTCTATCTGTTCACCTATAAATATTATCCTATCTTTCAGGAGCCGGGAATATATATCATATGATCTTTCTCCGCGGCCGTCCTGTTCAATAACATATGGTACCAGTGTCATATCCTGTCTCCTATTTGAAAACTGCACTTTCGAACATGAAATCCATTGCTTTTCTCATTCTTATATCTTTCTGAAGGAATCCTATATTTTCTTCCCCCAGCATTTCTTTTATTTTATCCGGATCCTGCTTGTACTGGATGGCCATTATTTTGATCTCTTCCTCAACATCCTCCGGAGGAGCTTCTATGCCTTCAGCATCGGCAACTGCAGCTACCAGCATACGGGTCTTGACTTTTCTGTGGGCGTCTTCTCTGATCTCTTCCCTGAATTCATTAGGATCTTTTTTCAGATACTCGAAGTAT
>JAAYYX010000201.1 GCA_012515135.1 Clostridiales bacterium
GAAAAAACTCAAAGAAAAAGCCGAAAAGGATTATAAGGAATTCAACATAAAACTCATACCCGGGATAGATAAGAAAAAGGTTTTCGGAGTAAGAATGCCTGATGTCAGAGCCCTGGCAAAGTGGCTTTCCAAAGAAAATTTCAGGGAATTCATGAACGAAATGGATGAGGCGGAAAACCACTTCTATGAAGAAAAACTCATTTACGGTATGGTAATAGGGTATGCAAAGATAGACGATGATGAGCGCTTTGATCTGATCGGGCGGTTTGTTCCTTATATAGACAACTGGGCATTATGTGACAGCGTTGACTGTACATACAAATTCATAAGAAAAAATCCCCAAAAGGGGTTTGATTTTTTAAAGAAGTATCTTGATTCGGATGGAGAATTCGAAAAAAGATTCGGAACGGTAATGCTGCTTGCCCACTATGTAAACAATGACGATATAAATGAAGTTTATCTCCCAAAAGTCATTGAAGAAATGAAACTCCTGGGCAGAGACCAGCCATACTACGTAATGATGGCTGTCGCATGGACACTTTCTGTGTGCTATATAAAAAACAGAGAACTTACCGTTGAACTGCTATCGGGTGATGGGTTGGATCATATCACACGCAAAAAAACAATTCAAAAGACAAGGGAATCTTTCAGGGTCTCCAAGGAAGAAAAAGAGGTCCTGAAAAACCTTATAAAAACAGACAGAAGCTGAATAAAAAGGGCAGTATAAAAAAAGACACGATCAAGGAGGAGAAAAATGATATTTTATTTTTCGGGAACGGGGAATTCCAAATGGATCGCAAAGGAGATAGCCGAAAAGACCGGTGACATCGCAGAAAGTATAGTTGATATGAACAGAAACGGCCGGGTACCCTACAAAGCTGAAACCGGAGAAACCCTTGGATTTGTTTTCCCCGTATATGCATGGGGACCGCCTCTGATATTTATGGAATTTGCTTCAAAGGTGATTTTTGATGAAAGCAATTATCTTTTCGGAGCATGCACATGTGGCGGAAGTGCGGGAAATGCCATGGAGATATTATCGAAGATAGTTCCTCTCAGTTCGGGCTTTTCATTCGTTATGCCAAACAGCTACATCATCGGCTCCGACGTGGATACGGCAAAGGAGGCTGCACAAAAGGTCAAAGAAGCAAGAGAAAAACTTCCCTCGGTGATCCGGGCTATAAAAGAAAAGAAAAAAATAATGGACATAAAAAAAGGTTCTCTGGCAGGGATCAAATCGTCTTTGGTATGCAATGTTTTCAATAAATATGCCACAAAAACAGATGATTTCTTCGTTACAGAAAAGTGTGTTTCGTGCGGCAACTGTGTCAGTGTATGTCCTCTTGGAAGTATATCTCTTGTTGAGGGAAAACCAAAATGGGAAGGGCACTGTACAAAATGTCTTGCATGCATAAACAGATGCCCAGAAGAAGCCATACAAAGCGGAAAAGCGACCGCCGGCAGGGGGCGTTACTATTTTGAAAAGGGCACTTACTAAAAAGGAGTTTCTGCAGAGGGATCTGCTTTTGCCATTGACTTTATACCGCGGTTTGCAAGAACATCTGCACGGCAGTTCATTTCGCTTATATATTTGAAATCATCGAATGAAAATCCGGCACCGTTCCATTCCAGAAATTTTTCATAGAGTTTGTTCAGCATTTCCGCATCGCCCTTAAGATCAGTATGACCTTTTACCCTATAGAAACTGATGCTGTGCATATCAAGAAAAGGAAGAAGAGCTTCCCAGAGGTCTCTGTTTTCGACGGGCTTTTTTTGCGAAGTCATCCAGCCGTTTTTTATCCAGTTCAAATACCATTTTTTTCTGAAACAATCCATGAGATAGGAGCTGTCGGAAAAAATTTCGATTATCTGACCTTCTTTTTTTATGGCATTAAAAGCTTTGAGAAGAGCAGTCATCTCCATACGGTTATTTGTTGTATCGGCTTCTCCGCCGAAAAGTTCTTTTTGATGTTCTCCGTATTCAAGAACGGCGCCCCAGCCGCCTGTGTTTTTTTCGTTCTGGTTGCCGGAGCAGGCTCCGTCAGTATATATCTTAAGTACCGCCATCAAACACCTCCCCATATTGATATTATGCAATATATAAAGTATTATGGCAAGCAGATACATTTTGACAAACCAATGGCTTGGTGTATAATGTATACATGCGTTTTTGGAGAAGAATATGAGTTTTAGTTTTTGTTCTATTGCAAGCGGCAGCAGTGGGAATTGCTATGTTGTCAAAAGTGAAAAAACCACTTTGTTGGTGGATGTGGGCATAAGCGGCAAAAAGATATTCGAAGGGCTGGAAAAGACAGGCAGAAGCCCTTCCTCTTTGAACGGCATTCTTATCTCTCACGAACATTCCGATCACATAAAAAGTCTTAAAACAGTATGCAAAAAAAGCAAAGATGCATATATATATTCCAATATAAATACCTGGGAGCATATAAAAGATATGGTGCCATATGAAAGGCAGATAATCTTTGAAAAGGGCAAAGAATTCAAAGCCGGCGATATAATGATCAGGCCATTCAGCATTTCTCACGATGCCTCTGATCCTGTAGGATTTTCATTTTTTTATGAAGGGAAACAGTTAAGCATAGTCACCGACACAGGATGTATCACAGAAGAAATATTTGATGAAATACTTGAAGCCGATCTGATAGTCCTTGAGGCCAATCATGATGAAGAAATACTCAAGTTCTGCAGATATCCTTATTATGTCAAAAGAAGGATACTGGGAGACACAGGTCATCTTTCCAATATTGCCGCCGCAGAGTGTATCAGCAGACTTGTAAAAAAGAACGGTAAAAAAAGAAGGATCCTTCTTTCCCATCTGAGTCGGGAAAACAATACTCCCGAAGTGGCATGCCTTACGGTAAAAAATGTGCTGCAGGAAGAGGGAGTATACGAAAGCGAAAGTCTTGCCATAGAAGTAATAAAAAGAGATGCCATGAGTCCTTTGTATGAATTAAAAAAGTAGACGATGGTAAAAACGGGCGGTAGAAAACGGAATGAACATAAAAATAATCTGTGTAGGTAAATCAAAAGAGAGATACTGGACTGAAGCCTCGGCTGAATACCTGAAAAGGCTCGGGGCATACTGTACATGCTATTTGGAGGAGGTCAAAGAAAGTATTTCCGACGATCCCGAAGAAGAGGGAGAATGGATACTGAAAAAAATAAAAAAAAGTGATCATGTGATAAGCCTGGAGATCAGAGGAGAAGAAATGAATTCCGAAGAAATGGCAGATATGATAGAAGCAGCAGGGCTTAAGGGCATAAGCGATATATGCTTTATAATCGGAGGTTCCTTTGGACTTTCAAAAAAGGTAAGCGAAAGAGCAGACTTGCATCTGTCATTTTCAAAAATGACTTTTCCCCACCAGATGATGAGAGTAATACTTCTGGAACAGATATACAGAAGTTTTAAAATAATAAGAAAAGAGAGATATCACAAATGAATGTTATTGAAAAGATAAAAGAATATTCACTGCCGCTCATCCTTGGCGTAGTTGTGGCAATGGTGTTTGCAAATCTGTGGCCGGAACTTTATCAGAAAATAGTATATACTCCCATAGCAGGAGAACATATAAATTTCAACTGGATTGTAAATGATGTTTTCATGGTTCTGTTTTTTGCCAGTGCGGGCACAGAGATAGTAAACGATCTTTCTCCCGGCGGTGCTTTGAACCCCATAAAAAAAGCTGTAACTCCACTGATGGCCACAGCCGGCGGCGTTTTGGGACCCATAGCCTTCTTTTTCTTACTGAACCATTTTTTCGGAGGTCCTGAGTTTTCCAACGGCTGGGGAATAACTACCGCAACGGATATCGCACTTGCATGGCTCATAGCAAGGTTGATTTTCGGTAACAGACATCCTGCAGTAAGTTTTCTGCTTTTGCTGGCGGTGGCCGATGACGGAATAGGACTGATAATAATAGCAATATTCTATCCGGATCCGAGAATGCCCGTTGAACCCGGCTGGCTGATCCTTATAGTAGTTGCAATGCTGATTGCATTTTTTATGAACAGAAGAAACGTCAGATCTTTCTGGTGGTATTTTCTTATTTGCGGGATAATAAGCTGGTTCGGAATGCATAATGCACACCTTCATCCGGCGCTGGCCCTTGTGTTTATCGTTCCTTTCATGCCCCATGAAGGAGAGGCCATACCCTGCAATGATCCTCACGGGGCCTTTGATGCTCCGGAGGGCACAACTCTTAGAAGTTTTGAGCATTTTCTTGTTAATATAGTTGAATTCGGACTTTTCTTTTTTGGATTTACAAATGCAGGAGTGGGATTCTCTGAAATATCCAGCCTTACATTCATAATAATGGTTTCTCTGATTTTGGGAAAAACTGTGGGTATATCACTGTTCACCCTTATCGCGGACAAGGCTCTCGGATTCGGGCTGCCCGAGGGTATGCGCAGCAGAGATGTTTTTACTGCCGCCATCGTTGGAGGCATGGGCCTTACAGTGGCTCTTTTTATAACGGAATCAGCCTTTACCGATCTGACGGTTCAGGGGGCCGCTAAAATGGGAGCTCTGTTCACTGTGGGTTCTTCACTGATCGCCTTTGTAGTTTCAAAAATACTCAGGATACAAAAAGCCGGTGAGGATGACTACTTTTTTTAAAAAACCAAAATAAAATCATAAAGAAAAAAATCTGAATGGAGCTTGCTATTCAAATCTTTTTGTTGCATCCAGGTATTTCATTAGCATTCCTATATTCACGAAATAATACGAAAATTTTTCTTGCTTTCGGACGTCCACGAGCCCTGACTTCACAAGAGTTTTCATGTGTTGTGAAATCGTTGCCTGGGCATAATCAAATTCATCAACGAGGTCTTTGTTGCAGACAGGTATTATTTTTTTGTTGCAGGTCATAATATAGCGAAAGATATTTATTCTGGCTGGATGGGCCAGTGCATCCGAGATCTTCGCCATTAGCATCACTTCGGATTCGGGCATTTCATCGGTTTCTTTTCTGATCCTCATGTATATTATCCTCCGGGTAAAAAAGTATCGCCTAATAACGATACTTCATATCATTGTTCATTGTCAAGTCAATATATGATTGAAAAACAAAATAAAATGTGTGATAATATAATGCATCGGAGGCAAAAAATGAAAAAAGTAAAACAGGATATAAAAGGAATAAGATGGGCAATGGCAGGACTGATAATTATTGCTGCGGTCAATGCCGTTCTGGCAGGTTTCCATGTTTACAAAATGATTTACTATGTTGAATTTGCAGCCATGCTTTTTTCTTTGGCTGCGTGGATAATGATTTTTTTGGCATCAAGGACCCTTGGCACAGTGGATGCCGAATTCAGAAACATATTTTTCATATCTGCAATATGTGTTATCGCAACTGTTTTTCAGGGACTTTTGGCAGCAAAATACTATTTTATCGACGGCCTGGGAAATCAGGCGTTTATAGATTTCTTTGTACTGCTCATGTACTATATAACTATGCTGGGCCTTATACTCACATATCGCTTTCTGCTTTCCGGCAGCAACAGGCTGCTTCTTAATGTCAGCGGCGGCAGGAAAATCATGAACTGGCAGAAAGTATTCTTTCGGGGAGCCATTCTTATACTTGCCTGCATGATTTTGATGCCCTTTGCTCTGCTTTTCCCCAATATAGCTAAAATCATACTTTCTGTGATGGTTATACTGTTATTTTTGGCTGTACAGGGTTATATGTGCAGATTTATCGAAAGAGCCTACGATTATGTAAAAGGAAAAGGGGTAACCACAGGGAATGAAATGCGATCTTAAAGGACTGCAGATATTTGAAGTCGGTCTTATACTTTCCATAGTGACAAATTTTCTCGGGGTCCTTGATCTGGGGAAAGTTTTTTCTTTTATTATTTCTGTTATTTCAGTATGCGTATTTATGATAATGCTGACAGGAGCCGAAAGGCTTACCGAATACGATATAGGTTTTATAAAGACAAGAAATCTTTTGATAGCAGGTGTTTTGCTGAGTTCAGTCATAGCGCTTCTTATGGGCATGGCTCTGGCTGATATAGAGTACTGGATGAGTGTTACGGCAGTAATTTTTGTTATTGCAAGAGCGGCGGTATATATAGCAGTTGTGGGCATGGCGATTTCAGGATGCGTAGGCATCTCAAAAAGAAAAAAAGGCAGAAAAAGCAAAAAACGTATTGACCTGGAAAACGAATATAAAGAGAAGTGCAACAGAACATGGAAGGTTTATCTATGGCTTTCAGTGATCAGCATTGCTATTGATGCGGCAGGTGTTATACTTATAAATCAGGATCCGGTCATATGGACCGCTTTGATATGGATCGCCGGAACTGCAGTAATGGTATCAGGGGCAATCGCGGCAAAAAGGGTCAATGAGGCTTTTGATCTATGCAGCTAGCATTAGCCGCACCCGCTCATAACTATTTATTTCAAAATCCCATTTATGGAACAGACGCAAATATATTTGCACCTGTTTTTTATTTGTGTTAAAATGACTTTGTATTTGAGGAGAGATATGGATATCAGAGAATATGAAGAGCTTCTGAAACAAATGACCGGCATAATAAAAGAAGCGGTCCATGTGGTGGATGCCGGCGGCCGAAGCATCATTTACAATCAGGCAATGGCAAATCTGGAAGAGACCCGCAGAGAAGAAGTACTGGGGACTCTTTTTGCCGATACTTTTTCAAATATACCAAAGGAAGAAAGTACGATGCTGAATGCCCTGCGTTACGGCAAAGCCACCATGAACAAACAGCAGACTTATCTTAACAAATACGGCAAAGAAATAACCACTGTAAATTCTACTGTCCCTGTTATAATTGATGGAAAAATCGTTGCGGCAGTGGAAATAGCCAGAGATATAACAGACATAAAAAACTTGTCGAATACCATACTGGAGCTGCAGGAAGAATCAATAAAACCCAAAAAAACAGAACATCAGGGCATAAAGCACTATAACTTTACGGATATAATAGGAGAAGATACGGAGTTCGTGAAACTGGTGGATTCAGCAAAAAAAGC
>JAAYYX010000202.1 GCA_012515135.1 Clostridiales bacterium
AATATCCTGGCTTTCGCTGTTCCGTATTTGTTGATGTCTCCGTGCCTGTCCAAGTGATCCGGGGTAAGGTTCAGTATGGCCGAGATCTCAGGCTTGAAATCTCTGATCGTCTCCAGCTGGAAACTGGAAACTTCGGTCACCAGCCATGTATCATCCGTAGCATTTATTGCCTTTGATATGACTGCAACTCCGATATTTCCCACTACAGATGTTTTTCTTCCGGCATTTTTGAATATTTCTCCGGTCAAAGCTGTGGTGGTGGTCTTTCCGTTTGTCCCGGTGATGGCCACATATTTGCCTTTGCCTGTCCTGTAGGCTATTTCCAGTTCTCCGATTATTTCAGCTCCGTTTTCCTTTGCCTTTTTTATGAATCCCATATCAGGACGCACTCCGGGACTCAGTATGAGCATTTCAAAATTCTCTTTTTCGTCCGGAACAGCACCCAGATAGCATTCAACGTCCCTGCTTTCCAGAAGGCCAAGCAGCTGTCCGTCCAGTTCTTCACGCTTTTTCATGTCCTGTACATATACTTTCGCGCCAAGCTTCTGCAGTGCCTGTACTGCAGCTATTCCCGATTTACCAAGCCCCACAACAAGGACTTTTTTGTCTTTTATTTCTTCCATGTCAAATTCTCCCCACTGTCTTTTCATGATCAAAATACAATAAACATTGCCAAAGCACAACAAATGAATGTGAGCATCCAGAAAACGATAACTACCTTTGTTTCTTTCATGCCACCCATTTCAAGATGGTGATGAAGTGGTGCCATACGGAATATTCTTTTTCCCCCCGTGGCTTTGAAATATGCCACCTGCAGTACCACTGAAAGAGCTTCAAGGACATAAACGAACCCCGCAACAGGCAGGAGAAGTTCCATTTTCATTATTATGGCGGCGACTGCTATTCCCCCTCCCAGAGCCAGAGAGCCTGTATCTCCCATAAACACTTTTGCCGGATATCTGTTATAAAAAAGAAATCCAAGGCAGGCTCCCATAAGAGCGGCAAAAAAGCATCCGGAAGGATCTGCGCCTATGTAAACAGCCACTGCGGCCATGCATAATGCCACTATGGCCGTAACGCCGGCGGCAAGACCGTCAAGACCGTCGGTAAGATTCACTGCATTTACCATGGCCAGGATCGTAAATATGATGAAAGGCATATACCATATCCCGAAATCGTAATACTCATTAACAAAGGGAACGAATACATAAGTCCCTTTATCCGAAAAATAAGCCATGTATACCGCAAACAAAACGGCCAGTAAAAACTGCATCCCGAATTTCTGCCATGCTCTCAGCCCAAGATTTTCATGCTTTATGACTTTCAGTCTGTCATCAAGGAACCCTATCAGTGCAAAGAGCAGGAACCCCGCCGCTATAACTGCCGAATCTATGGATAAAAACCCGCCTATAACGGCAGATACGATCGTTGCACCTATAATAGCTATGCCTCCCATGCTGGGCGTGCCGGCTTTTTTCTGATGAGACAGAGGTCCTTCAGCCCTTATGTTCTGTCCTGTCTGTTTATGCAGAAGAACAGGTATCAAAAGCGATGTGAGAAGTATTCCCGATGTAAGTCCCAGAAGACCTACTATAACGATTATTCCGTAACTCATTTTTTCTCCTGTTTATCGACAAGTATTTTTACTATTTCTTCCATCTCCATGCCCCTTGAGGCCTTCACAAGAACAGCATCTCCGCTTTTTACTATTTCATCTATGTCTTTTTTGAGTGCTTCCTTGCTTTTATAATAATGTCCCTTTTCTGCCGCCCCCCGGGCAATATTTTCTGCCATTTCTCCTACTGCTATCACCATGTCCGCTCCGGCGTTTTTCGCATATTCTCCTATCTTCCTGTGATGGATATCAGCGTCATCGCCCAGCTCGAACATGTCTCCCAGTATGGCTATTTTTCTTTTTGATGAAACGGCAACAAGGGTATCTATTCCCGCCTTCATTGAATCCGGGCTTGCATTATAGGTGTCATCTATTACTTTTATCCCGTTCCCTGCTTTGACGGTCAACCTTCCGGTAGTGATCTCAAGGGATAAAAGCGCTTCTGATGATTCTTTTAGATCTATGCCCATTTCCATTCCGCAGGCAGCAGCCAAAGCAGCATTAAATGCGTTATGCCGGCCCGGCGCAGAAAGTTTGAACAGTTGTTTTTTATCTCTGTATTTTATGAAAAACTCTGTTCCTTTTTCTCCTTTGTCCCGTATGTCAGAAACAATAAAGTCATTATCTGTTTCTGCTCCTGCACTTATAAGTCTGTATTCCCCTTCTATATTTTTTTTCAGAAGAAAGTCTTTTCCGCTGTTTATTATAAGCACGTTTTCTCTTCCGAAATAATTGACAAGCTCCATTTTGGCACGAAATATCCCTTCGCGACTGCCCAGGTTTTCTTTATGAGATATGCCTATGTTTGTTATTACTCCTATGTCCGGTCTTACCAGGTCTGCCAGAAAATCTATTTCTCCCGGTCTGTCCATTCCCATCTCCAGGACCGCCGCTTCTGTGTCTTCATCGAAACTGAGTATTCCCAGAGGCA
>JAAYYX010000203.1 GCA_012515135.1 Clostridiales bacterium
AAAATCAAAAATCATTTAAGAAACGAAAAAATCAAAAAATACAATGTGGCTGTGGATGTGAATCCATACAGCCTCTGGAGGAGTTAGAATGGCATTAAGAAACATATTGAAAGAAGACGATCCAACACTGAGGAAAAGGAGCAGAGAGGTCCCGGAAATAAATGAAAGGATATTGATCCTGTTGGATGACATGAAAGATACCATGAGGGAGGGAGCCGGGGTAGGACTGGCGGCACCTCAGGTCGGGGTACTGAGAAGGGTATTCATTGCATCCCTGGGAAACGATCAAGAAGAAAGCGAATTAAAAGAATTCATTGATCCCGAAATAATAGAAGCAGAAGGGGAGCAGGAAGGCGATGAGGGATGTCTTAGTGTGCCGGGATATGTGGGGACCGTTAAAAGACCCGAGAGGATAAGGATAAAATACAAAGACAGGCAGGGTGATGAAAAAGTGGAGGATTTCACTGACTTTGATGCTGTGATCGTATGCCATGAGTTTGATCATCTGGAGGGCGTGCTTTATACAGATAAGGCTGAAGATATAAGAGAAGCGGTTGCCGGAGTCCAAGATGAGGGAGAAACAGATATATGAGAATAATTTTTATGGGGACTCCCTTCTTTGCAGTGCCGGCACTTGAGGCAATAAAAAACAGTGAACATGAAATATGTTTTGTTGTAAGTCAGCCTGACTCCCCAAAGGACAGAGGCAAAAAAATAAAAGCCGCTCCGGTAAAAGAAAAGGCACTTGAGATGGGTCTTACCGTATTGCAGCCCGAAAACATAAAGACCGACCGGATTTTTTTTGACAAACTGGAGAAGTCCTGTCCGGAGCTGGTGGTGGTGGCGGCTTACGGAAAGATACTGCCGAAAGAGATCCTCCTCATGCCGAAATCCGGATGTGTCAATATACATGCATCCCTGCTGCCCAGATTCAGGGGAGCGGCACCGATACAAAGAGCAATACTTGCCGGAGACCGGTGTACCGGTGTCACTATAATGTGCATGGAAGAGGGACTTGACACAGGAGATATACTTTCCTCCGCAGAAACAGAGATAGACCGTAAAACTTCGGGACAGCTGCATGATGAGCTGGCCGTTCTGGGTGCAGAGCTGCTTATGAAAACCATAAAGTCCATAGAAAAAGGGGAAATAGTCAGAAAACCGCAAAACGACAGCCTTTCCACATATGCACCCATGATAGATAAAAAAGAAGGGAAAATTGATTTTTCCAAAGGACCCTCTGAAATAGAAAGGCTGATAAGAGCCTTTGATCCACGCCCCGGCGCATACACCTTCTATAAAGGAGAGATGCTGAAAATATGGAAGGCAGAAGCATTTGAACAAGAAGACTGTGGAGGGAAAAGACCCGGAACAGTGATCAGTATTTCCGAAAAAGGAATAGGCATAGCCGCGGGAAAAGGGCTGATCCTTATACGGGAAATGCAGATGCCCGGCAGGAAAAAAATGGCCGTTAAGGATTTTTTGAGGGGCAACAGCATTGAAATAATGACGGTTTTGGGTTAAAATGTAACTTGGTGTTTTGGAGGTAAAAAACATATGTATTTCGGAATGTTCGATCCGACTTTTATACTGCTGATACCGGCGATCATTTTTGCATTTATAGCACAGAGCCGGGTAAATTCCGCTTATAACAATTACTCCGGGGTAGCCGGAAGAAATGGCATGACAGGAGCCGCTGCAGCAAGAAAGATACTTGATTCCAACGGACTTGATCATGTCTCAGTGGAAATGGGAAAAGGAAGATTATCAGACCATTATGACCCGCGCAAAAAGATAATGCGTCTTTCACCTGATGTGTATAACGGCAGTTCAATTGCTTCTCTTGCAATAGCAGCTCATGAGTCGGGTCATGCGATCCAGCATGGTTCAAAGTATGTACCTCTTAGTATAAGGAACGTTATCGCTGTTCCGGTAAGCATCGTATCCGGGCTTTCCTGGCCTCTTTTGATAGTAGGTCTGATAGTGATACAGACAGGTTATTATTCCCAGGGAAACCTGATTTTTAATATAGGAATATTTGCTTTCGTTGGAGTTATACTTTTTCACACTATAACGCTGCCTGTGGAACTCAATGCCAGCAGAAGAGCACTTGTTCAGCTGGAAGAACTGGGTATAGTTCTGCCCGAAGAAACAGGCGGAGCCAAAAAGGTCCTTTCGGCGGCAGCTATGACATATGTGGCAGCCCTGGCTGTGGCAGTGGCGAATCTACTAAGAATATTGTTGATAAGGGGGCGTAGTTAGAATGGACGCAAACAGAAAAACAGCATACAACACACTTATTGATGTGGAAACAAAAAAATCCTACTCAAATATAGCACTTAATCACCAGATAATATGCGGAAAACCGGGTAATGCCTCCTTTGTCAGAGAGCTTGTATACGGTGTTCTTGAAAATAAAATGCTGCTTGATTATGTAATAGACAGCCTGGTTCCCAGCGGAGTTTCCAAAATCAAGGCCAGCGACCTTACTATACTTAGGATGGGGATATACCAGCTGGCCAAAATGGACTCGGTACCGGAGTATGCAGCCGTAAATGAAAGTGTTGTACTGGCAAAGAAATTTGCAAGGGGCAGAGAAAACTTCATAAACGGTGTATTAAGATCCTATATAAGAGACAAGTATAAAATAAAACTTCCCGACAGGAATGAAGATGAGATAAAATATCTTTCTGTGAAATATTCATATGAACCATGGATAATCAAGCTCTGGCTTGAGAGTTATGATATAGGCTTTGTTGAAGAGCTGCTCAAAGCAGGCAATGAAAGTCCGGATATAACCATAAGAATGAACTGGCTCAAAGTAATGAAAGAGGATCTGGTAAAAAACCTGGAAAAAAACGGATATACAGTGAAAGAAGGCAGGCACAGCAAAAATGCACTTCATATAAAAGGAAAAGATCTGCTCAACACCCAGTTCTACAAGAACGGTATGTTTTCCGTGCAGGACGAAGCGTCACAGATGGTGGCTCAGATACTTGACCCAAGACACGGGGAAACAATAATGGATGTATGTGCGGCTCCCGGAGGAAAGACTCTTGCCATCGCAGAAAGGATGAATAACAAGGGTATAGTGTTGGCCTCTGATATTTACAGGAGAAAACTTGATATAATAAACAGAGAAACAGAAAGACTGGGGATCAATATCGTAGAGACAAGAACATGGGATGCCACAAAAGTCGATTCTTCCATGGCGGGAAAAGCGGACAGAGTGGTTGTGGATGCACCCTGCTCGGCGCTGGGTGTAATAAGAAGAAAACCGGAGATAAAATACAAAAAAGAAACTGCAGAGATACAGGCTCTGCCCGGCAAGCAGCTGGCCATTTTATCCGCATCTGCAAGTTATGTAAAACCCGGCGGAAAGCTTATGTACTGTACATGCACGATAAATCCCTATGAAAACGAAAGGGTAATAAGTGATTTTATAAGGAAGATACCGTCTTTCATAGTGGAACAAACAGTTCAATTCCTGCCCAATGTGGACGACACCGATGGATTTTATATATGTCTGATGAAAAAAACCGATGACCTTTTTGAGTAAAAAAGGAAAAGAAAAAATATGATACAAATAGGATTCAAAAGCAGCAAAGGAATAAAAAGAAAGAATAATGAAGATGCCTGTTTTGTTATGCCAAAAGAAGAAGTATATATCGTTGCGGACGGTGTGGGTGGCAATAATGCCGGTGAACTGGCCAGCAGAACAGCTGTGACCTCTGTGGCCGCATACATCAAAAAAAATCCTATTGGGGAAATGTTTTCGGAGGAGCAGATCGGTGAATATTTCAAAGACTGCATGGAAGAAGCAAATAAAAAGGTTTATGATCTGGCCGAAAAATATGAACAAAACAGGGGAATGGCCACAACACTGGTCGTATGCCATCTTAAGAAGAACAGAGCATACATCTCAAATGTGGGGGACAGCAGAGCTTATATTTTCAGAAAAGGCACCCTTTCCCAGCTGACGGAAGACCACACATATGTGAACTCGCTGATAAAGATGGGGGTCATAACTGAAGATGAAGCCAAGGGGCATCAGAAAGTCAATATGATAACAAAGGCCCTGGGAGCGGAAAGAGAAATAGCTCCGGATTTTTACACCACAGATCTTAATAAAGGAGACATGATACTCCTTTGTACTGACGGGCTTTACGGAGAACTGGACAATAAAAAGATGGAAAAAATAATAAAGAAAGAAGAAAATATGCCGGCCTTGACCGATGAATTTATAAAGGCTGCCAACAAAGCCGGAGGGAGAGACAATATAACAGTGATATGTATAAAAATCGATGGAGGAGAGAATAATGAGCAGTAAGGTCATTGCAGGAAGATATGAATTGCTTGAAAAGATAGGCGACGGAGGAATGGCTGTTGTCTACAAAGCGAAATGCAGACTGCTTAATCGTTTTGTAGCGGTGAAGATACTCAAACCCGAATTCGTGAAGGATGCCAAGTTTGTGGAGAACTTCAGAAAAGAGTCTCATGCTGCGGCCAGTCTTTCGCATCCGAATATAGTAAATGTATATGATGTAGGCAGGGAAGGAAGCATCAATTATATCGTTATGGAACTGGTTGAAGGAAAGACTTTGAGCAGTGTCATAAAAGAAGAGGCTCCCCTCCCTTACAAAAGAGTTATAGAACTGACAAAGCAAATCGCATCGGGACTTTCTGCCGCTCATAAAAACAATATAATACACAGGGATGTCAAGCCTCACAACATACTTCTTACAGAAGACGGTGTCGCAAAAATAACCGATTTTGGCATTGCAAAGGCCGTCACTTCCACCACCATAGTAGGAAATACATCGGAAGCAATAATGGGCTCTGTCCATTATTTTTCACCTGAACAGGCAAGAGGCGGATATGTCGATGAAAAATCAGACATTTATTCTCTGGGAATAGTTATGTATGAAATGCTGACCGGAAGAGTGCCCTTTGACGGAGACAACCCTGTAAGTGTTGCACTTATGCATATAAACAATGATATTATACCTCCATCAAGGATAGTTCCCGGTATACCTCCCAGACTTGAACAGATAGTAATGAAAGCCACTGATAAATATCAGCCAAACAGATTTTCATCCGCAGAAGAAATGGTAGATC
>JAAYYX010000204.1 GCA_012515135.1 Clostridiales bacterium
AGCAATATATTGTTGAATCTGTTTTTATTGATCAAGTATTTCCCCAAGTATATTTATCCCTTTGTCAATGTCTTCATACTCTATGGTCAAGGGTGGGAGCAGCCTCATTTTTTCGTCGGCTGTTAATACCAGAAGCCCTCTGTCCACAGCCTGTTTTGTTGCATCCGATGGAGATATCCCGTTGAGCTTGACTCCTATCATCAGCCCGAGTCCCGTAACAGATTCCACTTTCGACATTCTCTCCAGCTTTTCTTTAATATATTCGCCCTTTTTGCTGACGGCATCCATAAGATTTTTATCCATCTGTCTGATCACTACATTTGCTCCGGAGCAGACCACAGGATTTCCTCCGAAGGTGCTTCCATGATCTCCCGGCACCAATACTTCTGATGTCTTTTGTCCTGTCAATACTCCTCCGATAGGGAGCCCTCCTCCCAAACCTTTGGCAAAAGTTATTATATCCGGCACTATATCATAGTGTTCATAGGCAAAGAATCTCCCGGTCCTTCCCACACCGGTCTGAACTTCATCAGCTGTAAAAATAATATCATTGTGATCACATATATCCTTCAACTCTTTTACGAAATCTTTTTCTAAAACATTTACACCGCCTTCGCCCTGTATCATTTCGGTGATAACTCCGCATATACTGCCCGAGTCAAGGATGTCTTCAGCTTCTTTTATGTTTCCCGGTTCGCAGTAGAAAAATCCTTCAGCAAAAGGCATGAAATCTTTGTGCATTTTTTCCTGTCCCGTAGCAGTAAGTGCCGCCATGGTCCTTCCGTGGAATGACTGTTTCAGAGTCATTATACCGTTTCTTGCCGGCGATTTACTGTTTCCGTATTTCCTCGAGATCTTGATGGCTGTTTCTATGGCTTCCGCTCCGGAATTACAGAAAAACGCTTTCTCCATCCCTGTCCTTTCAGTAAGCGTCCGGGCCAGTTCTGTGCAGGGAGCATTATAGTAAAGATTTGAAGTGTGCTGTATCTTTGCTGCCTGATAAGATACCGCCTCCACCCATTCTTCATTACAAAATCCCAGAGAGTTCACCCCTATTCCCGAAGTGAAATCAATGTATTCCCTGCCCTCGGGAGAATAGCACAAAGCATTTTTTCCTGAAATTATTACCGTGTCATTTCTTTTATAGGTGTTTATTATGTTTTTTTTGTCTCTTTCCTTTATTTCCGTACTGTTCATATGATAATTATCTCCTCGCTGTTTTTTGTGGTTGTATTTTATCAGATCTTTCTGAGTTCTTCTGCCATCACGGTCTTGGCCTTTGATTTTTGGTCTTTTGCTTTTATTGTCCTGGCCGGCATACCTGCCGCCACCACTCCCTCGGGTATGTTTTCCGTAACGATGGCACCTGCCGCCACAACAGAACCTTTACCGACTTTTACTCCTTCAAGGATCACAGCATTTGCCCCGATCATAACATCATCTTCTATTATCACAGGTTCTGCACTGGGCGGTTCAATGACTCCGGCAAGCACCGCGCCCGCTCCTATATGGCAATTCCTGCCCACCCGGGCTCTTCCTCCCAGTACGGCATTCATGTCTATCATAGTCATCTTTCCCACCGATGCTCCTATATTTATCACGGCTCCCATCATTATAACAGCTCCTTCCCCTATTTGCGCCCCCTCTCTTATGATCGCTCCAGGTTCGATGCGGGCTTTTATGTTTTTTATGTCCATCAAAGGTATGGCCGAGTTCCTGCAGTTATTCTCTACCACGTAATCGGATATTTTTTCCCGGTTCTCTGCTATAACATCCTTGATATCCTCCCAGTCACCATATACTATTTTCAGGTCTCCTTTTCCGAATACCCTGCATCCTGCAAAATCCACATCTGCCCTTTCGGAAAGGATGACTTTTACAGGAGTCCTTTTTTTGGAGTTGCTTATACTCTGTATTACCGTCTGTGTATCTGTCATTTTTTTTCACCTCCCAAAAGCACATCCTGCATGGAATATAGTCCCGGCATCTGTTCCAATGCAAACAAAGCGGCTTTAAGTGCCCCTGCTGCAAATATGCGGTTGGAAACAGCTCTATGGGTTATTTCGATCACCTCATCCTCCCCTGCAAATATAACTGAATGTTCCCCCGAAATGCTCCCGCATCTCAAAGAATGTATTCCTATCTCCTTTTCTCTTTTCCCGTTTCCAAAACGTCCATGCTTAACACAGTATTCATTATCAGGATCTGCTGCATAAAGCAGCAAATTGGCTGTGCCGCTGGGAGCATCCAGTTTGTTTCTATGGTGTTTCTCTATGATCTCCATGTCAAAACTCTCTTTGAGCAAAGGGGTGATCTCTGAGATCAAACGCTGCATCAACGTTATCCCCGGGGAAAAATTGGGAGAAAAAACCACAGGCACCCTTTTTGACATTTCTTCTATGCAAAGTTCCTGTTTCTTTGTATATCCGGTAGTAGCTATGACCACAGGCTTTTTATATTTGAGTGCATATTCTTTTATTTTTTCCAGATTATCAGGATGACTGAAATCTATTATCACATCAAAATCTCCGTCTTCTGCCGTCGCCTCACTCATATTTTTATTTTCATTTATCATTTCCTGAAGAATGCTGCCCGTTCTTCCATGGCCTGATATTACGATTTTCATCATTGTCTCCTTCCCCTACATTTCATATTATTCCGAGATCCTGCA
>JAAYYX010000205.1 GCA_012515135.1 Clostridiales bacterium
GCTTCGAGGATCAAGACCGTATACTTTCTGGAAGAACCCAGAATATCTCTCATCTGGGCAAGCGTTATCGAATCATTATCTTTCATATGTTCATGGAAAAGATCCATCGCCCTCTCCCATGCTTTGCTGTGCATATAATACCTGTAATTGAGTTTTACAAGTATTCCTTCAGACACCATATCTTCTGTTATCTGCTTAAAATATTTTTCGTCCTTCCTGCCCGCTGCAAAAGCCTCCATATCACGGGCTTCAAACCCCGATCCCAAACAATATTTTTCTATTTGTTCTCTTGTTTCCTTCTGCTCTTTTGTATATTTTATGCTGAATCCGGAAATAGCCACTGAATTTCCCCTGTTCTCGATTTTTTTTCTTTCTGTCAAAAGTTTCAAAAGAGCTTCTGAAGATTTTTCCTTATCAGTATAAAGGGCCGATGCCAGTTTTTCACGAAACTCATTTTTGTCCATCCCTTTTGCTATGGGATTATCGGAATGATATTTTTTTAATATCTTGCCTGCTGCCGCCTCCATATGCAGGGCGAAATCTTCATGTATATAAGAGCCGTTTTCCAGTTTAATGATCCTGCTTTCCTTTATGAGGTCTTCCACAAGATATGCCATCTCATCCTTTCCGAATCCCGCTATTGTCCTTAATTGATCCTCCGTATAGAATCTTCCGCTGTTCTCTTTTATGATCTGAAGAAGTATAGCTCCATCATTCCCTTCTGCTTTTATATGCATTGCTTCCAGTGTTTTTTTATTTTTCCTTTTATGTTTTTCGGGGTAAGGATCAAGTACTGTCCCTCCCCCTATACTTTCCACGGGCGAATAAAACCTAACGACGAATCTGTCTCCTCTCTTGAGTGCCAGTTCCTCATCAAAGCGCATTTGAGCCAAGCCCGTTTCTCCCGGACCCAGTTCATCTTTGTCCAGCAGGACGACCTTACACAAAGCTTCTGATGATCCGTAATGAAAGTGGACCCGGTTGCCGTTTTTTATGGATCTTTTACTGCTTTTGAACATATTTATCTCTGTGTCAAGCATCATTGTATTTACCAGGGAACCGGGAGCAGCCAGCACATCACCTTTTTTTATTTTTTCTTTTTTTATTCCGGAAATATTTACAGCGGTCCTTTGTCCGGCCATTGCCTTTGATGTCTTTTGACCGTGGACCTGGAGATTCCTGACTTTTGTCCTTATGCGGGAAGGATATATCTCAAACTCATCTCCTTCACATATTGAGCCCTCCGTAAGGGTGCCCGTGGCCACTGTTCCAAAACCGTCTATGGTGAAAACTCTGTCAACCGGGATCCTGAAGATCTCGGGAGCGGTCCTTTTTTCTTTTACTTCTTTAGCCAGCTCAAAAAGTTTTTGCCTGAGCCTGTCTATGTTTTTACCGGTTTTTGCGGAAACTTCTATTATTTCTGCTTCTGAAAGGAATGTCTCCTTTACTGTGTTTTGTATATCTTCTTTTACAGCTTCTATCCAATCTTCGTCGGCAAGATCTGCTTTTGTTAAAGCTATAACTCCTTTTTTTATTTTCAGGGTAGTCAATATATCAAGATGCTCCTTGGTCTGGGGCATTACACCTTCATCCGCAGCGATCACCATAAGACAAATATCTATGCCTCCTATTCCCGAAAGCATATTTCTTATGAACTTCTCGTGTCCGGGCACGTCTATTATTCCTATATTCTCTCCCTCTTCTGTTTTCATGTTTGCAAAGCCCAGCTCTATGGTTATGCCCCTTTGCTGCTCTTCTTTGAGTCTGTCCGTATCCGTGCCGGTCAGTTCCTTTATAAGGCATGTCTTGCCATGATCCACATGTCCTGCAGTACCTATAATGACATTATTCATCTTCCCCTCCATATATGCTTTTGAGTGTTTCGGCAATAATATCCGTTTCTTCTTCTGTTACGGTACGCATTTCTATATTAACACTTTCTTTATGTATCCTTGCTATCACAGGTATGCTGTTTGCCCTTAGACTTTTCTCTGTTTTTTCGGGGGTTATCTCATTGTGACCGATCACCACAGCAAACCCCGGAAGTATGGTCAATGGAGTTGTGCCGCCTCCTATCCTGTTTTCGGAAGGCTGCACAGATATGTGGAATCCCTCATTTTCTTTCAAAGCTTCTTTTATCTTTTCCGCGCATTTTTTTGCTTTTTTTTCAAGTTCTTTTTCTGAATCAGTTATCATTTTTAACACGGGTATCTTTTTGACCGCATTTTCTTCATCCAGGTATTCATAAAGCACCGCCTCCATGGCTGCCGCAGTCATTTTATCTATCCGAAGGGCCCTGGCCAGAGGGTGCTCTTTCATTTTGTCTATATATTTTTTACGACCTGCAATGATGCCTGCCTGGGGTCCGCCCAGAAGTTTGTCTCCGCTGAAAAAGACCATGTCTATGCCGGTTTTTAAAACATTTTCTACATTTGCCTCCCGGATGCCGTATTCGGAAAGATCCGCAATAAGACCGCTTCCCATATCGTAAGCCACCGGCAGTCCTGCTTTTTTGCCCAGACCAACCAGTTCTTCCAGTTCTGTTTCATCGGTAAATCCCACTATAGCATAGTTGCTCTTGTGGACCTTAAGGATCATGGCGGAATCCCGGGTCAAAGCTTTTTTGTAGTCATCTATTTTGGTTTTATTGGTGGTGCCCACTTCAACGAGCCGGGCTCTGCTTATGTCCATTATATCCGGGATCCTGAAAGATCCGCCTATTTCAACAAGTTCTCCCCTTGATACTATGGTTTCTTTTTCTCCGCTTATGGCCGCCAGGCAAAGCAATGTTGCGGCGGCATTGTTGTTCACTGCCATGGCGGCTTCAGCTCCGGTTATTCTCTTGATAAGGGGCTCAATATGATCGTGTCTTGATCCTCTTGTGCCTTTTTTCAGATTATACTCAAGAGAAGAATATCCTGTGGAGACAAATGAAGCATTGCGGCAGGCGTCTTCAGGCAGTACAGAGCGCCCCAGGTTTGTATGTATTATCACTCCTGTGGCATTTATTACTCTTCTGAGACTTTTTGTGCCGGTTTTTTTCACCAGCTTTTCAACTCTTTCAAAAATGCTTTCTGCGTCTGTTTCTTTTCCTGCCAGCATATCTTTGCGCATTTCATCTACAGATTTTCTTACTGCATCAACAACGACTTCTCTGGGGACATCTTCAAAAACTGCAACCAGGCGCTGATCATTCAGCACCTGGTCTATTTTTGGAAGTTTACGCAAAACTTCATTATTATCCATTTTATTCACCCGGCCTTTCATGATAAATGGCGGGGATATGTGGGAATCGAACCCACCCGGGAAGCTTTTAACTCCCCAAACCGGTTTTGAAGACCGTCAGGCACACCAGCACCCATCTATCCCCCTATCTAAAACCGCAAGGAACATTATTATGGTATCATAATGAGATCAAAAAAACAATAACGGGACGGCTTTGCCGTCCCGCATTTTTGAGTATTACTTTTGTTATTTCACTATCTTCACTGCGCAAACCTTGTACTCGGGGATCTTTGCCGTTGGATCTATTGCTGAATTGGTCAAAAGGTTTGCCGGGCCGTCTGCAAAATGGAAAGGCATAAACAGAACGCCCTCCTTTACATCCGGGGTAACTCTTGCATCAATGGATACCTGTCCTCGCCTTGATGCCACAGTGACCTTTTCTCCGTCTTTGATGTTATATTTTGCTGCATCCTGCGGATTTATTTCAACGAAGGACTTGCCTGCTATCCTGTTGAGTCCATCACTCTTTCCTGTCATTGTTCTTGTATGGTAATGGAAAAGTATCCTGCCGGTGGTGAATGTAAAGTTGTACTCGGAATCCGTTTGTTCAGCCGGTTCTTTGTATTCTGCAGGCTTGAACAGGGCATGCTCTCCTCTGGTGAATTTCGCCGTGTGCAGTACAGGGGTCCCCGGATGTTCTTCATCCGGACACGGCCACTGCAATGATCCCAGTTTTTCCATCCTGTCGTAGGTTATCCCTGCATATGAAGGCGTAACTTTTCTCATCTCGTTGAAAATATCTTCGGCAGAATCATACTCTGCGGGAACTCCCAGTCTCTGAAGCAGTCCGGCAAGTATCTCCCAGTCAGGTAAAACGCCTTGGGGAGCATCCACGGCTTTTCTTATTTTCTGAACTCTTCTTTCGGTATTTGAGAAAGTGCCGTCTTTTTCTGCGTAGCAGGCTGCCGGAAGAACAACATCCGCCAGTTCAGCTGTTTCTGTCATGAATATGTCCTGTACCACAAGGAACTCACAATGTTCAAGGGCGTGGTCCACATGGTTTATATCCGGGTCGGATATCATGGGGTTCTCTCCCATTATATAAAGACATCTGATATCGTCTTCGCATATGGCATTCATTATTTCAGTTATTGTCCTGCCCGGAGCATTGGAAAGTTCAACGCCCCAGAATTCACTGAATTTTTTCAGTGCATCCGGATTTGCGACTTTCTGATATGCTGTCAGATCTCCCGGCAGGCATCCCATGTCACAAGCTCCCTGAACGTTGTTCTGCCCTCTTAGGGGATTTACTCCGCATCCGTATTTGCCTATTTTCCCGCATACCAGTGCCAGATTGCATATATTCATTACACCCGCTGTGCCTGTGGCGAACTGAGTCACTCCCATTGCATAGTAAATGGGTGATTTTTCGGCTTTTGCGTATATCCTGGCTGCCTTTACTATATCATCTGCAGAAACTCCGCATATTTCTGCCACCCTTTCAGGTGTATAATCTTTGACCGTTTCCTTAAGCTCCTCAAATCCTTCGGTCCTCTTGCTTATATATTCCCGGTCATACAGCTTTTCTTTTATGATCACATTTATGAGACCATTTATAACTGCTATATTTGTTCCCGGTTTGATCTGCAAAAATACATCTGCTTCTTTTGCAAGAGGTATTTTCCTGGGATCTATTACTACAAGCTTTGCTCCTTCCCTTATGGCCTGTCCTATTCTGGCTCCCAGAACGGGATGGCCTACCGTTGTGTTGGATCCAGTGATCAGGATCGCATCGGCATCCATAACTTCCGGAATGGAATTTGTCATGGCGCCTGAACCAAGTGCTGCCGCAAGACCTGCGACTGTAGAGCTGTGTCACAACCGGGCGCAGTGGTCCACATTGTTGGTCCCTATCCCTGCGCGGAAAAGTTTCTGGAACAAATAATTTTCTTCATTTGTTACTCTTGCACTGGAAAAACCTGCGATAGCATCCGGTCCCGATTCTTCCCTTATCTTTACAATATTCTCTGCAATATGATCAAGAGCCTCATCCCAGCTTACCGGAGTCAACTTGCCTCTTTTTCTTATATATGGTGTCTTTAACCTGTCTTCATGACCTATGAAATCATATGCGAACTTGCCCTTTACACAAAGTATACCTTCATTGGAAGGTCCAAAAGCAGGCTGCACACCTACGACTTCATTCCCTCTGACTTTTAAGTCTATCTGACATCCCACACCGCAGTATGGACATGTTGTCCTTACAAGTTCCACTTCCAGCGGTATGGGTTTTCTCTGGGTCACTCTTGCCTGCAATGCACCTGTGGGACATATGCTGACACAGTTGCCGCAGGAAACACAGCCGGATTCTTCAAGGGGTCTTTCGAGGGCGGGTTTTACCACCGTATCAAATCCCCTGTTCACAAAGGCCAAAGCCCCTATTCCCATTACTTCATTACACATCCTCACACAGAGTCCGCAATGTATACACTTGTTGGGATCTCTTAGAACATAGGGATGATCATCGTTATAGTCTTCTCCTTTGTAGTCGGGATCATTGAAATCATAGATGTTTTTCTTTCCTGCCATTCTGGCATGTCCGCTGGCACCGAAAAGATTTGTATACTCTATAAGTCTGCAGGTGAAATAATTGCCGCATCCGCATTCCAGACAACGCTTTGCTTCTTCTATTGCTTCCTCTTCATCATATCCGTATACTACTTCCTTGAAGTTGCCTTTACGTTTGTTCGCTTCCATCTGGCCCATTCTCTTACGGAATTTTCTTTCTCTGTCTTCGAAGGCCTCTTCATCAAGGTCGTCGCGTATATCCACATAGGGCATCTGATGTTTGATTTTTTGCCCTTGCAGATATGCATCTATTACTTCCGCCGCCTTATTGGCATCTGCCATGGCTTCTACTGCTATGGAAATCTTATCATTGCCGCAGTCTCCGCCTGCGAACACGCCCTCTTCACTTGTCATGTAGGTGTCAGGGTCGTATGCTATCCCTTTTCTTCTTGTAAGTTCGATATTCTTTATTCCCTCTGAATTCACCGCCTGACCTATTGCCAGAAGCACATAATCCACATCCAGGGTCTCTGTTTTCCCTTCTACAGCTACAGGTTTTCTTCTCCCTGATTCATCAGGCTCACCCAGTTCCATTACCTGAAGATGTATCTGTTTTACCTTCCCGTCTTCTCCGGGAATGATTTCTATGGGATTTGTAAGGTTCTTGAAGATAACGCCTTCTTCTTCGCCTTCCAATATTTCTATTTCATCAGCCGGCATTTCCGCCTTTGTTCTTCTGTAAATATTATATGCGTTTTTTGCGCCCAGCCTTACGGCGGTCCTGCAGCAGTCCATGGCTGTATTCCCTCCGCCTACTATGGCCACATTCTTGCCCTTCAGGTCCGGCGGTGTCTTGTTTATGACCGACTGAAGAAAATCGATACCTCCTATAACCCCTTCTGTATCTTCTCCCTTACAACCTGTACCTGTGGATACCCATGCTCCTATGGCCACCAGGACAGCATCATATTTCTTTTTCAGTTCTTCAAAGGTTATATCTCTTCCTATCCTTGTATTTACTTTGATCTCTACGCCGGTTTTTTCTATAAGTTTTACTTCCTGGTCAAGCACTTCTTCCTTTGGCAGTCTGTACTGGGGTATACCGTATCTGAGCATCCCGCCGCAATAGGGCATTTGTTCATATACCGTTACGGCATGCCCCTTCTGCCTAAGAAAATATGCGGCCGAAAGTCCCATGGGGCCTCCGCCTATTACTGCGACTTTTTTGCCTGTGTCAGGTTCGCAATCAGGTATGAAAGGATTACCGCTTTCTGCATCCACATCTGCGGCAAAACGCTTGAGCCATGCAATGGATATGGGTTCTTCCACAAGACCCCTTCGGCAGTCTGTTTCACAGGGGTGAGGACATACTCTGCCGATGGCACCGGGAAGAGGTATCTTTTCTTTTATGAGTTTTATGGCTTCCTCAAACTGTCCGTTGGCTATAAGTCCAACGTATCCCTGACAATCCGTTCCTGCCGGACAATTGAGAGTGCATGGCCCTTTGCAGTCTCCGTGATGATCAGACATCAAAAGTTCCATATTTGTTTTTCTGGATTCTTTGATCCTGTCCGTATTTGTTCTGACGGCCATATCAGGCTCTATTTCAGTACTGCATGATTTTAGAAGCTTTGGATCTCCCGCCACCTCAACAACACATATACCGCAGGCTCCATATGCTTCCACTCTCTGATCGTAACAAAGAGAGGGAATGAAAATATCATTCTCTTTTGCGACCTCCAATATGGTCTGCCCGGGGCTTCCGAAACATTCCTTTCCGTCGATCAAAACTCTGATTTTATCCATTTTAGAAATTCTCCTTTACTGCTGCGCAGTTTCAAACTTGCAGACTCCCGCCGTACATTTGCGATCTACAATATGATCTTTATACTCATTTCTGAAATACCTGATCGTTGTTATAACAGGGTTTGGCGCCGTCTGGCCCAGACCGCACATTGAACCGTCCTGAACCTTTTCAGCCAGCTCGTTGAGCATTTCTATATCACCGTCTTTGCTTGTGCCTGTTGTTATCCTCTCAAGTATTTCAAGCATACGCCTTGTCCCTATGCGACAGTAGTTGCATTTTCCGCAGGACTCCTTTGCTGTAAAATCAAGAAAATATCTGGCCATGTCCACCATGCATGTTGTTTCATCCATGACGATTATGCCGCCGGAACCGATTATGGCTCCCGTTGCCGTTATGCTTTCATAATCAACGGGTGTGTGCAGCAGTTCTTCAGGTATGCATCCTCCTGAAGGTCCTCCCACCTGGGCAGCCTTGAATCTGCCTCCGTCTCTTATCCCTCCGGCTATATCAAATATTATTTCTTTTAATGTGGTCCCCATGGGGACCTCCACCAGTCCCCCTCTTTTGGCCTTTCCCGCCAGGGCAAAAACCTTGGTGCCTTTGCTCTTTTCGGTTCCCATACTGGCCAGTGAAGCTCCTCCGTTTTCTATGATATAAGGAACATTGGCGAGTGTCTCGATATTATTGACATTAGTCGGTTTTTTCCAGTAGCCTCTTTTTGAAGGATAGGGGGGGCGTATTTTTGGAAGTCCCTGCTGACCTTCAAGGGATGCGATAAGGGCAGTCTCTTCTCCGCATATAAATGCTCCTGCTCCTATCCTCAGAGTTATATCAAAACTGAAATCACTGCCGAAAATATTTTTGCCCAGAAATCCTTTTTCCTCGGCCTGCTTTAGGGCTTTTTCAAGTCTTTCCACAGCCAGGGGATATTCGGCTCTCACGTACATTATTCCAGAGGATGCCCCAACGGCATAAGCGCATATTATCATGCCCTCAATTATATTATGAGGATCTCCCTCCAGTAGGGCTCTGTCAATAAATGCACCGGGATCTCCCTCATCACCGTTGCATATTACGTATTTCACATCACTTTCTTGTTCTCTGGTGTCTTTCCATTTTTTCCATACGGGGAATCCTGCCCCGCCTCTTCCTCTAAGACCCGAAGCTTCCATCTCGTCGATGATATTTTCGGGTTGCATTTCTTTGACCGCTTTTTCTGCTGACTTGTATCCGCCTCTTTTTATGTAGTCGTCAATACTCTCCGGGTTTATCTGCCCGCAATTCCTCATAACGACTCTTTTTTGAAGATTTAAATATTTTTCGCTTTCTTTATTTATAAGGTATGCCTCTGCTGTTTTACCTCCGATAAGATGTGTTCCTACTATTTCACCTACTTTTTCGGGAAATACATTGACATATCTGCCTTCCAGTTCATCTTCATCTGAATATATATCCACTATGGGCTCAAGAAAGCATGCTCCTATGCAGCCTGTTTTTTCAATGGTAACATTCCGGATGTTCATTTCTTTTATGTATCTTTCGAACTCTCCGGCCGTTTGCTGGGCGCCGGAAGCTATACCGCAGCTGCCTTGTCCTATAACGACTTTCATATTTTTACCTCCTTAGCTTCCCTTCCCTTTATATCATTGAGTATCTTTTTCGTTTTTTCTTTGGTAAGATTCCCGTAAGCCTCTGTTCCCTCATTGCTTCTGACCAGCATTGCCGGTGCCAGAGAACAACATCCCAGGCATGCCACATTGTTCAGAGTAAAAAATCCGTCTTCTGTGGTTTCTCCGTCTTTTATTCCCAGAAATTCGGTTATTGCCTCTTCTATACTGTCGGTACCGTTCACATGACATGCGGTACCTTTGCACAGCATTATCAGATATTTGCCCACCGGTTCCAGCCTGAACTGAGCATAAAAAGTGGCCACGCTGTATATTTTAGAAGGTTTTACGTGTATCCTGTCTCCTATATGATTTATTGCATCTACAGGTATATATCCGTAAATATCCTGTGTTTTCTGCAAAACTGTGATGAGACTTCCTCTCACATCAGCATACTTATCAAGCACAGGCTCCAATTCCGGATATTTTCCGCACCCGTAATCGTTTGGGTTGCAAGTCATGGTGATCCTCCTGTTCCCTAAAAAAACCAGTCGAAACCGGTTGTACTTCTAAATATTGATTATATCAATAGGGCAATAGAAAAACAAGTATAAGGCATGTTTTGGATATAATATTTATAAATAATATCTATTGAATAATAGATGCTGTTTATACAATGTGCATTTCTTTTACAACTTTTAGAAGATCCCCGAATATTCCGTATGCCGTCTGTTCTATTTCCGGTTCCTCTTCGATCACATGAACTGTGCCCATAAGATCAGTAGTTATTGAAACAACAGAAGATGTTCCCTTGATGCTGGCATAAAGACCATCTTTGTCTATTTCTTCAGGTGCCACTTTGCATATCATATTCCCGTTTGAAAACGTACCTCTGCAAATCAGTTTTATGACTTTTCCCTTTGATCTTGCTGATTTTATGTCTTCAAGGGAAATATCTTCGATGCCTTTTCTGCTGACATCATCGGGGGTGATCCCGGCGTCCATCAGGACATTCATCAAAGCGGTAAGTTTTGCTGCCGCATCATATCCCTCTATATCCATTGAAGCATCAGCTTCAATAAAACCCCTTTCCCTGCCTTCCCTGATTATATCCTTATAGGGCCTGTCCTTTGACATCTCCTCAAGTATATAATTTGTAGTGCTGTTTAATATCCCCCTGACCTCTGTTACTCTGCACATTTCAAGATTTTCACTGACCATGTTGAATACGGGTGTACCGTCCATTACAGTGGTTTCATATAAAAACATACATCCGTTTTTTTCAGCAATATCCCTTAATCTTCTGTGATCCCATGCAATAGGCCCTTTGTTGGCAGTTATCACATGTTTTCCTCTGCAAAGGGCAGTTTCTATGTGATTTATGGCCGGCTGTCCTGTTTTTATTGCCAGAGGAGTAAGCTCGATCATTATGTCATACTCTGTATTTTCAAGTATTTCCATTGAACTTATCCCCTTTGGTTCCAAAAGATTTCCTCTGCTTCCGGTACCGATAGCAATTATTTCACATTTAGCATTATATTTTTCTTTTATTTCCTGTCCTTTGCTTTCAAGGAGCTTTTTGAATGCAGTACCTGCATTACCGTATCCCAGCATAACTATTCTTATTTTTTTCATTATTTTGTCCTCCGTCTTTGATTTATGATGCCAACATTTGATATGATTATATCCTTTTCCGCAACTATTATAAAGCATATACTAAAGCATACTTGAACATACTTTCATAATAAAAGAGCCTTCCAAGGGATCTAAAGGTTTCGTGAAGGCTCTTTTAACTATCTTTTTTTGTTTTTGGGCTATTCTGTCATTTTTGCCGGTTTCGGCAGTCTTTCTGTTATCATATTCATAAGATTATCCGTACATTTGAGAGGATCTGTGAATTTTGCATCTCCGGCCACCACAAATTCCGGATCTTTTGGTGAAAGAACGCCGCCTGTTATCTCTCCGATCTCAGCATACTTGTATGTCGGCACCGCATCATCCATTTCAAAGGATATATCCGTCGCATCCTCAAATCCGAAATCCACTTCATATACAGAAGCTATTTCAGATGCCACCTCCCAGTTGGAAAGGGCTATCTCTTCATCTATGGCAGCCATGACAGGCATCAGCCTTCTTTCTGTATTTGTATATGTTCCATCCGTTGAAACAGAGGCTGTCCCCGGTATAACAACATCTGCTTTTTTTGCAGAAGAGGTCATATGTGTATCTGAGACCATGAGGAATTCCAGATCCCTTAGCGCATATGCGGGAACATCTTCGCCGAATGACAACAGAGCCTTTACTCCATCCATCTCTTCCGCTCCGCCGGTGATGCCAATATCTATTATCCCCTGAGAATTATTTTTTGATTTTACCTGTAATATGCCATCTCTGGGCGATCCGATGTGTCCCGAAAGAAGTGCCAGATCTGCAATTAGAACAGCCGCCTCCATTGTTGCAAAGTTTTGTGTGAATACTATCATTGCTTTTTTTGCCTTGGCATATATTTCTGCGATTTCAGCTGCATCCTTTCCGGGCACCACATCCTTGAGGCTTTTTTTGAATTTGTCAAACCCTTTGGCTCCCGAAGTTTTGCCGCTTTCTAACAGGTATTTTGCCATCTCCTTGAGAAAGCTCAGGTCGTTTTTTGTATAAACGGATCTTTGGGCAAACTCAAAGTGCTGCTCTTTGCCTTTGGGATTTATAAGTATGACTTTTGTTCCGTTTTCTGCAGCCTGTTTAATTTTCAGCTGGATCACAGGATTGTCTTTTGCGTTGAATCCTGCTGCTATTATGACATCCGTCGAAAGCAGTTCGTTGATGGTGTTTGGGGAAGCATCCGTTCCGATAACTTTTTTTATCCCGCTTTCTCTGTTGTTGAAGCAGAGTGTTTTTGCTCCCATAACATCAGCAAGTTTTTTTACTGCATAAGCTTCCTCATTGGTATATCTGTCGGAAACAGCCACCGCAACTGATTTTTTGCCATACTTTGCTGCTATGGATTGGGCTTTTTTTGCGGTCATGATTATTGCATCATGATAATCCGTATTTCTGGCTTTACCGCCCATTTTCACAACGGGCTCTTCTATTTTGCCTTCAAGTACAGCACAGTCAAATCCCCATTTCCCTCTTCCGCATGCCAGCCCCGCATTTACCGGGCCCAGCTTGTCGGGATTTGCTTTTATGAGCATTTCTCCGCATGATTCAAGTTCAAGGCTGCATCCCACTGAGCAGTATGCACATGTGGTCTCTGTTACGACTGTATCCAGAGGAACTTCCTTTATGACTGTCTGTCTTTCCTGCAGAGCGCCTGTGGGACATACGGTAACACATTGTCCGCATGAAACACATCCCGACTCAAGAAGGGGTTTTTCGAGAGTGGGTTTTACCACAGTATCAAATCCTCTGTTTACCAGTCCAAGGGCTCCTATACCCATGACTTCATCACATACCCTTACACAAAGACCGCAAAGAATACATTTGTTCGGATCCCTTACTATGAAAGGATGATCGTCTTCAAATTCGATCTCGTTCTTTTCTCCGTCGAATCTCTTTGGTTCCACATCATACTGATTGGCATAATCTATGAGTTTGCATTCGAAGTAATCATGACATCCGCATTCAAGACATCTTTTTGCTTCTTTTTCTGCATCCTCTTTCGAGAAGCCGTGAGGTATGACTTCAGCAAAATTATCTTTTCTTTCTTTTGCCTGAAGTTCTGATATCTGGGGTCTGCATTCTCTTTCTCTGTCCTCAAAGGTCTTTTCTGTTATGTCATCTCTTTGGACAACATAAGGTTTGCTGTATCTTATCTTCTCTCCTGCCAGATAAGCGTCTATTACCATTGATGCTTTTTTTGCATCTGCGATGGCTTCAACCGCTATGGATATCTTGTCATTACCGCAGTCTCCTCCGGCAAAAACGCCTTCCATGCTGGTCATGAAAGTGTCTTCATCATAGGCCAGTGCACCTTTTTTTGTTTTGTCTATACCTTTGAAAATCCTGCTGTCTACAGCCTGTCCTATGGCCAATATCACATTGTCTATTTCAATTGTTTCTGTCTTTCCTTCAACGGGCACAGGGCGTCTTCTTCCCGATTCATCCGGTTCACCCAGCTCCATTAACTGCAGCAGAACTTCTTTGACATGTCCGTCTTTATCTTTTTTGAATTCTATGGGATTGGTAAGGTTCTTGAAAATAACGCCTTCCTCCTCAGCCTCAACTATCTCCACCATGTCAGCGGGCATCTCTTCCTTTGTCCTTCTGTAAATATTGTAGACCTTGTCCGCGCCCAGTCTTACAGCTGTTCTGCATGCATCCATAGCAGTATTCCCGCCACCTACCACAGCAACTTTTTTACCGATCTTTATGGGCTCGTTCCTTACTACTTTTCTAAGGAGATCTATGCCGCCTATGACGCCTTGGGCGTCTTCACCTTTGCATCCCACTCCGGTGGATGTCCATGCACCGATCCCCAGAAGTACGGCATCAAAATCGGAACGTACGGTTTCAAAAGGTATATCCTCTCCCACTTTAGTATCTGTTATTACTTCAACGCCGATCTCTTCTATAAGTGCCACCTCTTCATCCACCACTTCCTTGGGAAGTCTGTATTCGGGTATACCGTATCTGAGCATTCCGCCCGCCTTCGGCATGGACTCGAATACCGTCACATCATGCCCCAGCTGCCTCAGGAAGAATGCAGCCGAAAGGCCCATGGGGCCTCCCCCTATTACAGCAACGCTCTTGCCTGTCAGTTCTTCCGGCTCAGGAATGAGCATTTCCGGATCCGCTTGTCCGTTTTCTGCGGCGAATCTTTTCAGCATCTGTATGGAAACGGGCTCGTCAATAAGGCCCCGGCGACACTCTGTCTCACATGGATGGGGACATACTCTTCCCAAACTTCCCGGGAAGGGTATCTTGTTTTTTATCAGATCCAGCGCTTCAGTATATTCTCCGTTTGCAATAAGGCCGGCATAACCCTGACAGTCTGTCTGTGCGGGGCATCCCAGCACACAGGGAGGTCTGCAGTCTCCCACATGGTCGGAAAGAAGCAGCTCAAGATTTGTTTTTCTCGATTCTATTACTCTTTCTGTATTGGTCCTTACCACCATTCCGGGGGCTATTTCCGTTGCACATGCCTTAACCAGTTTTGGGTTGCCTTCAACTTCGCATACACATATACCGCATGATCCGTATATCTTTGTTCTCTCATCGAAACAAAAAGTAGGTATTTCTATTTCGTTTTCTTTTGCGACCTCAAGTATGGTCTGTCCGGGAATGCCCAGCACTTCTTTTCCGTCTATATTAAGTCTGAATTTTTTCATTGTGCTCCTACCCCCTTTACTCTACTGTAATTGCGCTGAACTTGCAGGCCTCATAGCATCTGCCGCATTTAACGCATTTTTCCTGATCTATAACGTGTTTTTCTTTTACCTTTCCTGCTATTGCATCTACAGGACATTTTTTTGCACAAAGGGTGCAGCCTACACATGCATCGGTTATTTCAAATTTTATGAGAGCCTTGCAGGATCTTGCGGTACATTTTTTTCTGTATATATGGTCTTCATATTCATTTCTGAAATATTTTATGGTTGTAAGAACGGGATTTGGTGCCGTCTGTCCAAGTCCGCACATGGATCCGTCTTTTACTTTGCCGGCCAATTCCTCAAGAAGTTCTATATCTCCTTCTTTTCCTTTGCCTTCAGTTATCCTTTCAAGTATCTCCAGCATACGCTTGGTGCCTATCCTGCAGTAGTTACACTTGCCGCAGGATTCTTTCCTTGTAAAATCCAGGAAGTATCTGGCCATATCAACCATACAGGTGCTTTCATCCATTACGATCATTCCGCCCGATCCGACTATTGCACCTGTCTTTGTTATATCCTCATATGTCACCGGTGTGTCTAAAAGGCTGGCAGGTATACATCCACCCGAAGGTCCGCCCATCTGCACGGCCTTGAATCCTTTGTCTTCTTTGATTCCTCCGCCTATACCGAATATTATTTCTCTTAGAGGAAGCCCCATGGGCACTTCCACAAGCCCACCCTTTTTGATTTTTCCTGCAAGAGCAAATACTTTTGTACCTTTGCTCTTCTCTGTTCCCATGGCTCCGAAAGCTGCTCCGCCATTAAAAAGTATCCAGGGCACATTGGCAAATGTCTCAACATTGTTTATGTTGGTGGGTTCCTGCCAATATCCCTTTGCGGCGGGGAAAGGAGGCTTGAGCCTGGGCATACCTCTTTCTCCTTCAAGAGATGCTATTAGTGCAGTTTCTTCTCCACATACAAAAGCTCCCGCGCCTGCCTTTATCCTTATATCGAAGCTGTACTCCGAGCCAAAAATATTTTTGCCCAAGAATCCTTTTTCTCTGGCCTGATCCATGGCTATCCCAAGTCTTTTTATGGCCAGAGGATATTCGGCACGGCAATAGATCA
>JAAYYX010000206.1 GCA_012515135.1 Clostridiales bacterium
TATATGCTTCCTTTGGAAGGCTTTGCAGGGATCGCAATAATAATAATGCTCACATGCAATTTTTTTATAGTCATGAAAAACAAGAAGAAAGAAGAAAAACCACATATGTTCAGGGATTTTGAAGATCATAACAGATTTGATTTTCCCGATGGAGTCGTCAGGGTAACAGCAGGTTCCGGGGGAGAATCGATACTGTTTTTCGGAAGTGAAAAAACAGCGGTTTTCGATTGCGGCATGGCCTACTGCGGTGAAGAACTGGCTGAAAATATAAAAGAAGCCATAAAGCAACAGGAAAAAAAAGACGGATCGGCGAGGACTTTGGATTACGTGATGCTTAGCCACACCCATTATGACCATGCAGGAGGAATGCCTTATTTGAGACGCTGCTGGCCGGAGCTCATCGTATTTGGTGCAGCTCACGGCAAAGCTGTTTTTGAAAGACCGGGAGCAATAAAAACCATCAGGACGCTTAGCATAGCTGCACAAAAATATTACGACCGGGGAGATCCCGAAAAAATAATCACTGAAGGACTCCGTGTAGATAAAACGGTAGAAGAAGGGGATCGCATAAGCCTGGGGAAAGAATATATAACAGTCCTTGAGACAAAGGGCCATACGGATTGCTCATTAAGTTTTGTAGCAGAGCCCGGTGGGCTGATGTTTGCCAGTGAAAGCACCGGCGTCCTCGAAAGCCCCGGAGTGATACATGCAGCTGTGCTTAAAAACTGCAGAGACTCAAAGAAATCCCTTGAAAAATGCAGGAAATACAGGGCAAAACGCATAGTATCTCCCCATTACGGAATAATACCCGGCTATTATAACCAAGAGTACTGGGATCTTTATGAAAAAGCTATGGAACATGAGGAAATGTTCATAAAAAGGCTTCGTGAAAAAGGTCTTCCTGCAGAGGAGATGCTTAATGAATATACAAAACATTTCTGGAGAGAAGATCGGGCAAAAGAGCAGCCCATTGAGGCATTTCGCATAAATGCAGCAAGAATTATAATGGCATACAGTGAAAATATGGATATTTAAACTGTTATGGAAAGAAACTCTTTTTTTGATAATTTAAAAGTACTTTTGATATTTATGACGGTTTTTGCTCATTTCATAAGAATGAGCGGAGACTTTCAAAGAGATTCAGCGGGTGGATTCATTTATATCCTTGCCTTTTCCTTTATAATGCAGGGATGGTTCTTTGTCTCCGGATATTTCTCAAAAGATGTTGAAAAATGCAGGAATACTGCAGTAAAGACATTTCTGCTCCCCTATTTTTTGTTCATGCCCCTTATGTTTCTCATGAGATACGCACTTTTCGGCAATGCCAGATTGAATCTTATGATCCCTTCGGTGGCCTTATGGTTCCTTCTGGCCATGTTCGTATACAGGCTGGCCATCAAAGACCTTTCAAGGATAAGAGGGCTCATCCCTGTTTCGGCAGTCCTGTTTTTTGTGGCCGGATATATTCCCTTTCTGGGAAAGGAACTGGCTCTTGGAAGGATCGTTTCTTTTCTTATCTTTTATGCGGCAGGTTTTTGCTTCAAATGGGAATATATAGAAAAAATCAAAAAGACTCCTTTTGTTTTGGCCGCATCAATACTGTTGATGCTTTTGCTGTTCACCTTCCTGATCTCATATTACAGAGTTTTTCCTTCGACCATATGGTATCTGAAAGAATACAATGAAGTTTTTGGAATGGACATCTTGGAGGGCACAGCAGTAAGACTTATGATAGGGGTGGTTTCTTCGGCATGGCTCATTATACTTATCAGATTTATCCCTGACAGGAAATACAGATTTACTTCTGTGGGAAAGTATACTCTTTATATATATCTTCTTCATATACCGGTAAGATACCTGTATGAAAAGTTTGGTTATCTGGCATTTAATGACTTTGTTGAGGTGGCTGCTGCCCTGGTGGGAACGGTCATTGTTTTGTGGATATTTTCCCGTCCGATGACGGCTTTGGCATATGAAAATATAATGAATTGCATATATAAAACCATTATCAAATGTGTTACAATATTTAAGGATATTTTATTAAAGGTGAAGAAATGATCGAAAGAAGACAACTTGATTGCGGCATAAACGTGGTCATGGAAAAAATACCGCATGTAAGATCCGTTTCAATGGGTATCTGGGTCAAAGCCGGAGCAACAGATGAAACGGCGAAGAATTCAGGTATCTCCCATTTTATTGAACACATGATGTTCAAAGGAACAGAAAAAAGAAGCGCCAAAAAAATCGCAGAGGATGTGGATGAGATAGGCGCCCAGATAAACGCTTTTACAGGCAAAGAGGCCACCTGCTATTACATAAAGACCCTGGAAGAAAATATTGACAGATCTCTTGATGTGCTGACTGACATGTTTCTTTGCTCATGCTTTGACAAAGGAGAAATGAAAAAAGAAAAAAGCGTTATATACGAAGAAATAAAAATGATAAGGGATACACCTGATGACGATGTTCATGATATGATATGCGAACAGGTCTTCAAAGATCATCCCCTGGGCAGATCTGTTATTGGGACTCCGTCATCGGTAAGGGGCATATCCCGCCATATGATCAAAGAATACATAGAAAATGAATATACAAGAGACAGCATAGTGATATCGGTTTCCGGAAGTTTTGACAGTGATATGATATGTGAAAAGATACAGGGAATAATGGAACCCCTGAAAAAATCAAAAAAGAAAAAAACATATCCCAGGCATCGGTACATTCCGTACTTCAGAGTAAAACAAAAGGATATACAGCAGGCGCATATATGTCTTGGTACAAGAAGCATCAGCCTGACCGATGACAGATACTATGCTTTTTCATGTCTTAATAATATTTTCGGCGGCAGCATGAGTTCGCGTCTTTTCCAGAAAATAAGAGAAGAAAAAGGACTGGCATATTCGGTATACTCCATGAACAGCTCTTTTTCCGGAGACGGTTATTTCAATATATATGCGGGGGTGGCAACAGATAAGATATATGATACTATCTGCGCCATAAAACAGGAAATAGAGACCATAAGTAAAAAAGGAGTATTGGAAGAGGAACTGAAAAAAGCAAAAGAACAGCTGAAAAGCGCATATATTTTCGGCCAGGAAAATGTAAACGGCAGGATGATATCCATGGGCAGGAATTTAACGCTGATAGGCAGAGTGTACGAACCAAAGGAAGTTCTTGACGGCATCGATGCAGTTACTGCCGATGACATAAAAAAAGTATCAAAAATAATAAGCGATCCGAAAAGATACAGCGCAGCTGCAATAGCCAACAAAAGGGTATCCCTCAAGAAAATGGTACAGGCATAAAGTCATGGAGGATCAATTGAAAGTAAAAATAAAAAGCATATCCGGAAGACTTCCCGAATATAAAACAAAAGGTTCTGCCGGAATGGATCTTTGTGCATATACAAAAGCCCCCATTATTATAATTCCGGGTGAAAGGATGCTGGTGTCCACGGGCATATTCATCGAGTTGCCTGCGGGATATGAAGCACAGCTCAGGGCCCGCAGCGGACTGGCCATAAAAAAGGGACTTGGAATGGTAAACGGAGTCGGTACCATTGACAGCGATTACAGAGGAGAAATAAAAATACCTCTTATAAATATGGGAAGTGAAAAAATAATCATAGAAGACGGAGATCGGATCGCCCAGATGGTCATAGCAAAATACCGGCAGATAGAATGGCAGGAGACAGATGAACTAAGTGAAACAGAAAGATCCGGAGGCGGATTCGGGCATACAGGAATAAAGAAGTGAGGTAAAAAATGATAGGAATAAAGAAAAAGGAAGACATATTTTATAAAATGTTCGTGGATTTTGCAGGCAAAATAATATTAGCCGGCGAAGCATTTCAGGATCTTGTGCACAACTATGAGAATGTTGATGAGAAAGTTGCAAACATGAAAGTCCTGGAAACCGAATGCGATATGGAGACCCATAAAATATTAAAAAGCCTGCATGAATCATTTATTACTCCCTTTGACAGAGAAGACATATATGCAATAACCAGAGAGATGGACAGCATAGTTGACTGTATGGAAGAAGTTGCCAACAGATTTCAGGTCTTTGAAGTAAAAGTTATCAAACCGGAGGCCGTTGTACTGACGGATATGATCCTCCAGTCCATCAGGGAGCTGGAGACCATGTTCAGACATCTGGCAGAAATGAAAAAAAACTCAATAGTAATGGAGCAGATAATAGAAGTTAACCGGATAGAAAACGAAGGGGATGTAGTTTTCAGAAAAGCCCTTTCAACTCTTTTCCGTGAAGAGAAAGATCCCATTGAGCTCATAAAATGGAAACATCTTTATGAGCAGATAGAAGAAAGCATCGATTCTTGTGAAAATGTTGCCAATATACTTGAAGGAGTAGTAATGAAATATGCATAAAAGGGAAGCAAGACCCGGGAACCTGTTTTTTGCGAGTATCAATATGGTTTGTCGGACTGATCTTATGAGCCGGAGAAGGGGAAATAAATGTTTTCGACAGTTTTGATTTTTGTAATTATTTTTGCTTATATTTTTGAATTCATAAACGGATTCCACGATACCGCAAATGCCATCGCCACATCAGTATACACAAAAGCCCTGTCTCCCAAACGTGCCATCATACTGGCGGCATGCATGAATTTTGTAGGCGCACTGGTAAGTGAAAAGGTGGCTATGACCATATCTCAGGGCATCGTTAACGTTTGTCTTGATATATACGTCATAATGGCAGCTCTCATAGGAGCCATACTGTGGAACCTGTTCACCTGGTGGAGGGGGATACCAAGTAGTTCATCCCATGCCCTCATAGGAGGACTGATAGGAGCATCAATAGTATATACGGCGGGGACCGAGAACATCATATGGAGTGGCGTACTTGAAAAAGTAGTGATACCTCTTTTCACTTCCCCTCTTGTGGGATTTCTTATCGGCTTTCTGTTTATGAAGAGCATATTCAGAATATTTATTGAGTGGTCACAGAGAAAAGTGAATAAGGTTTTCCTTAAGCTCCAGATTTTTTCTTCGGCTTTCGTGGCTTTCTCCCACGGTAACAATGATGCCCAGAAAACCATGGGTATAATAACCCTGGCTCTTATTACAGGCGGGATACTGGACGAATCGACGGGCATTCCTTTATGGGTGAAAGTAACATGTGCCATAACTATGGCGCTGGGCACGTCTCTGGGCGGATGGAAAATAATGAAAACAATGGGCGGCAGTGTAACAAAACTGGAACCGGCCAGCGGATTCGCAGCACAGACTGCTTCTGCTATAGTAATAGAATGCATGACTTTTTTCGGTGCTCCTGTAAGTACGACCCAGGTAATAACAACAGCCATAATGGGAGTTGGCAGTGCCAAAAGGGCAACATCGGTAAAATGGGGAATAGCTCAGAACATAGCTGTTGCATGGGTGCTCACATTACCTGTTGCTATGATACTTGGAGGAACGGCATGCTGGCTGATAGGCCACATGGTGTAAAAGAATGATAGGAAGAGAAGAAATAGAAAAAAGAGAATACGAAATACTATCCCCATATGCCACAAAAGCAGCAGAAACAAAAGGGCGTGTCTATCCCGAAGAAAAATGTGACATAAGGACAGAGTTCCAAAGGGACAGGGACAGGATAATACATTCCAAAGCCTTCAGAAGACTTATGCACAAAACACAGGTATTTCTGGCACCCGAAGGCGATCATTACAGGACCAGACTTACCCACACCATCGAAGTTTCACAGATAGCAAGGACCATATGCAGAGGCATCGGGCTCAATGAGGACCTGGCTGAAGCCATTGCCATGGGTCACGACCTGGGGCATACCCCCTTCGGACACATAGGAGAAAAAGCCCTGAATGATATCCACGAAGGAGGATTTCGTCATAATATACAGAGCCTCAGAGTAGTTGATGTACTGGAAGGCGACCCGAAAAAAGGAGGGATCAATCTTACCACAGAGGTAAGAGACGGTATATTGAACCATACGGGCTCAACTGTTCCTTTCACTTTGGAGGGGCAGGTAGTAAAAACCAGCGACAGGATAGCCTATATAAATCATGATATAGATGATGCCATAAGAAGCGGCATAATCAAACAGGAAGAACTGCCGAAAGACTGCACAAAACATCTGGGCAAGGATCATAGAACAAGGATAAACACCATGGTAAGTGATATGATAAAAAGCAGTTATAATAAAGAGATCATATCCATGAGCCGGGATGTTCTTAAGTATATGAATGAACTAAGAGATTTTATGTTCGTCAGCGTTTATCTTAACAGCAGTGTAAAAAAGAATGAAAACAATGAAGAGGTGGAACTGATCATAAAAACCCTTTATGAGCATTACGGAAAGAACGAAAATGCCAAAGATATGATCGCAGGCATGACCGACAGGTATGCCATAAAAACATATGAAAAACTGAAAAAAAATTAAAGTAATATAACCGTCCCCGTCGTAAGTGTAGATATAGATGATTTACCCGGGAGAAAAAGGTGGACGGTACAATAAGAGAAAATACAGTTGATGAAATAAAAAGCAGGTGTAATATTGTGGACATAATAGGCGGAGTTGTCCGGCTGAAAAAAGCAGGCAGCAACTACAAAGGCCTTTGCCCCTTCCACAAAGAAAAGACACCTTCTTTTGTTGTTTCGGAAGAAAAGCAGATATACACCTGTTTTGGGTGCGGGGCAACAGGGGATGTTATAGAGTTCGTTCAGAAGTATTATAATCTGGATTTTCCCGAAGCCCTTCAGAAACTGGCCGATTCCTGCGGCGTGACCATCGAGAGCAGCTATGCGGGAACAAAAAACAAAGATGAATTATATTCCATAAACAAAGAAGCAGCCACTTTCTTTTTCAGAGCATTTCATAAAACAGGGTCTCCCGCATATGAATACATGAAAAAAAGGGGTATAAATGATGAGGTCCTAAAAAAATTCGGCATCGGATATGCGGACACGGAATGGGACAGTTTATATAAACATCTCAAAGAAAAAGACTTCCCCGAAGAAAAACTTGTAGATCTTGGATTGATTTCCAGTTCAAAGGGTAAATACTTTGACAAGTTCAGAAATCGTGTGATTTTCCCCATAATAAACACACGGGGGAAAGTAATAGGTTTTGGAGGAAGAACAATAGGTGAAGATATGCCAAAGTATCTTAACTCCAGAGAATCTTCGGTCTTCCTCAAAAAAAACAATCTCTACGGGCTTTCTGTAACACGAAGTGAAATGACCAAAACAGGCTATGCCGTTTTGGTGGAAGGGTACATGGATGTCATATCTCTTTATCAGAGGGGCATATGCAATGTGGCCGCATCTTTGGGAACGGCTCTTACCGAAAACCAGGCAAAACTTCTGAAACGTTATGTGTCTAATGTGGTGCTTGCCTATGACTCGGATGAGGCGGGCAGAAAAGCTGCCTTCCGGGGTATGGATATATTGCACAGGGAAGAGTTCAAAGTCAAGATACCCCATATGTCCGAGGCCAAAGATCCGGATGATTTCATAAAAGCAAAAGGAAGATCCGCATTTATAAAACTGATGAAGGAAGCTCTTCCTTATGCGGATTACAAGCTTACTGCAATAAAAAAAGAAGTCAACATGAAAACAACGGAGGGGCGTGTGGATTTTCTTAAAAAAGCAGTTGAAGTGCTCAAAACACTGGGTCCTGTGGAAGCGGACATATACATAAAAAAACTTGCGGCAGAAACCGGGATATCCGAAGGAGCCATAAGAGCTGAGATGGATATCGGCAAAGAAAACAAAAAAGAAGAAAAGCCCCGGCCTGGCGGAGACGGAGAAAACAAAAAAAAAGGCAAAGCGACCGTTAGCCGTCTTGAGAAAAATGCCATAAAGCTGATGCTGGCAGACGAGTCATATATAAATGATCTTATTGATTACAAAGATATGTTTCAAAGTGTCGCCGGTAAAAATATATTTGAAGCCATAAGCAGTCTGTCAAAAAAAGACGAAAGACCGGACCTCGAAAAACTTTCGGGAATGTTGGAACCGGAAGATGCGGATGTACTCAAAGACATACAGGAAACCATAATACTTGCCGGCAAAGAAGAAGAAGTCCTGAAGGAATGTATAAGAGCATACCATGAAGCCGCAAACAAAAAAAGAGAAAAAGAACTGATAATGATGATCTCAATGGCCAACGAAGAAGAAAACAGTGAAGAAATCAAAAAGCTCACAGAGGAGCTTATGGAAATACAGAAAAAAAACAGAAATGGGGGCAAATGAAGTGATATACGGTGATGAAGTCAACGAAAAAAAGAAGGAATATATAAGCGAATTGGCCAGGAAGGCAAAGGGCAAGAAACTTTCTTATGCGGAAATAGGTCATTATCTTGAGAATACCGAGCTTGATAAGGATCAGATGGAAGACATATATGAGGCGCTCATGAGCAAGGGCATCGAGGTGGTTTCGGAGGAAGTTCCCGAAGAATTCGAGCTGAAAGAAATAGAGACTGAAATAGAAGAAGAAGTGGTTCCCGACTCAGATAAAGAAGAAGGTGAAAAAGAAATAAGCCTCGAAAAGACCATCCCGAAAACAGTGGCAGTTGATGATCCTGTAAGGATGTACCTTAAAGAAATCGGAAAGGTACCGCTATTAAGTGCAGATGAAGAGATCGATCTGGCAAAAAGAATGGAAGCAGGAGAAGAGGCGGCAAAACAGAAACTTTGTGAGGCAAACCTGAGGCTTGTTGTAAGTATAGCCAAAAGATATGTGGGCAGGGGGATGCTGTTCCTTGACCTTATACAAGAAGGCAATCTGGGTCTCATAAAAGCCGTGGATAAATTCGACTGGCGAAAAGGTTATAAATTCAGTACATATGCCACATGGTGGATCAGACAGGCCATAACAAGATCAATAGCCGATCAGGCCAGGACCATAAGGATACCGGTCCACATGGTGGAGACTATAAATAAACTGATGAGAGTATCGAGACAGCTTCTGCAGGAATACGGAAGAGAACCCCTGCCCGAAGAGATAGCAAAAGAGATGGATATTTCCGAGGACAAGGTAAGAGAAATACTTAAGATAGCCCAGGAACCGGTTTCCCTTGAAACCCCCATAGGTGAAGAAGAGGACAGCCATCTGGGAGATTTCATCCCTGACGAGGATGTGCCGGCTCCCGCAGATGCGGCGGCATTTTCCATGTTGAAGGAACAGCTGGTTGAAGTACTTGATACCCTTACCGAAAGGGAACAAAAAGTTTTGAAATTGCGTTTCGGGCTGGAGGATGGCAGAGCCAGGACACTTGAAGAAGTAGGAAAAAGATTTGATGTCACCAGGGAGAGGATCAGGCAGATAGAAGCAAAAGCCCTCAGAAAATTAAGACATCCCAGTCGCAGCAAAAAACTGAAGGACTATCTTGAGTAGACATGTTTTTCTGCTCATAATATCCTTTTCGGAGAAAAACTATGCAGAAGTTAAATGACAGACTGAAGGCTATCGCCTTAAACATATCTCCGGGAGAAACCGTTGCGGATATAGGAACGGATCATGGGTTTTTGCCCCTTTTCCTATGGGAAAAAGAAATATCTCCCAAAATCATACTTACAGATGTCAGTGAAAAATCCCTGCAGAAAGCAAAGGCAAATGCCGGGGCACTGCAGTTCGGAAATCAGCTTCTTTTTCGTACCGGCTATGGTCTTTCGGTCATAGAGCAGGGAGAAGTGGATGTTATAGTTATAGCCGGTATGGGGGGTCTTCTAATACAAAAAATCCTCGAAAAAGATCCGGATAAAACAAAAACCTTCAAAAAACTGTTGCTGCAGCCCAGGAACAATGCGGGCAAACTGCGCTGCTGGCTTTGCCGCAACGGTTTTTATATATCCGGCGAACATCTGGCCAGGGAAGGCAAGTATATATGCCAGATCATAGAAGCGATCCCCTCGGAAGAAAAGGAAAAATACAATACTGACGGCAGTATTTACAATAAGCAGTCATCCGAGGAGTTCAAACATATTTCACCTGATGATATAAGATGGGAAATGCCGCCCTGGGTGTTTGAGAAAAAAAATGAGCTGGCATCAGAATTTCTCAAAAGAGCCATAACAACAGAAGAAAAGATACTTGAAAGCATTAAAAAAAGTAAAAGAACGGACGAAAAAGAAAAAGAAGAAAAAAAAATAAAGGCAGGGATAGAATATTTAAGAAGCATTTCTCTTAAGGAGGAAAGATAAGTGAAATACGGCAAACTAATAAAAACCATAGAAGAGATCGCTCCGACAGATCTGGCACCTTTGTGGGATAACAGCGGAGTCCAGATATACACCGGTGAAAAAGAGATAGAGAAGGTCCTTATTTGCCTTGAGATAACTGAAGAAGTTATAAAAGAAGCGGAAAGCAAAAAAACCGGTATGATCATAACCCATCATCCCCTTATTTTTGAGAGCATAAAAAAAATAGATACAAATGAGATCCCGGGAAGATATGCCTGCCGGCTGATAAAAAGTAATATATGTGTATATTCGGCTCATTTGAGTTTTGACAATGCCGGGCAAGGCAATAATTTTTACATGGCAAAACTGCTGGGAATGAAAAACCTGAAAACACCGAAAAAAGAAGGCTTGAGAGAAGGGGCGAAAGACCCGGAGGAGCTACCTTGTGTAATAACGGGGGAACTGATACGGCAAATGAGTCCCCGGGAGGCAGTAAAGCATGTAACAAAGGCCCTTGGTCTTAATGAAGATATTATAAGAATGGTAAAAGGGAACCGGATGATCAAAAAAATCGGCCTGTGCACAGGAGCAGGAGGAGGTTTTCTTGATTATGCCATAGGAGAAAGATGTGATCTTTTCATAACAGGAGATGTAAAACTGCATGAAGCACAGAAAGCCAAAGCAGAGGGAATATCACTGATGGATGCCGGCCATTACGGCACAGAGCATATATTTGCCGAGAATTTTGCAAAACAACTGAAAGAAAAGACCGGAAAAGGACTTGAGATAATTGAAAGCACTGTTGATACAGACCCTTTTATGCTATAATATAACATCAATGACACAAAAACATCTGGAGGAAGGTAAAAAAATGGACCCATACGAAAATGAAAAAGGATTTATAATTTCTTTCTTGATAAAACTTCTGCTGTCGGTAATTGTGGTTGTGGCAGCCATGGCATTTGCGTTCAGAAGCGATGCCACAGGAAGTGAGAAAATCATAACAATTGTTATGACCCTTGTAGTGTGCATAGGTTTTTCTTTTTTCGTCTTTATAGAAGTAAGAAAATTCATTTATGCTGTTCAGGAATCACAGGCAAGGAAAAAAATAGAATAAATAAGGTTTTGGGTAAGTCAGACGGTCGCATGCTTTGCATGAGGAAAGTCCGGGCTCCAAAGGGCAAGGGTGCCGGATAACGTCCGGCGCAGGTAACTGTAGGGAAAGTGCAACAGAAACACACCGCCGAAACGGGTAATGCCGTGGCAAGGGTGAAATGGTGAGGTAAGAGCTCACCGGCGTTCTGGAGACAGGACGGCCGTGTAAACCCCACCCGGAGCAAGACCAAGCAGGGATCATGGCTGGCGGCCCGTCAGCCCCCGGGAGGTAGGTCGCATGAGCATGGCAGCAATGCTATGCCTAGATAGATGATCGTCAAATACAGAACCCGGCTTATAGACTTGCCCAAAACTATTATAAA
>JAAYYX010000207.1 GCA_012515135.1 Clostridiales bacterium
GCATTGCTGCCCTCAACTGACATGGAGAAATACTCCGCCGTGACCTCTTTTCCCCGGAGAGTGATTTTCTTTTCTTCTGCAACTTTTACATCGTCATCTGTTTTCTCAGCCGCAAAACTCTCAATTGCGGAATCGATACCGCCTTCCCAGCCTGATCCGTCATACTTCTGGGGTTCCTGCAAAAGGGCAAGTCTTAGTTTTTCCACGGGCTCCTGACCTTTTAATGCAGCTGCCGCTTCTTCGGGCATGGTGTATTTGATCATGGGCTTTTCGGCATCCGCCGATTTTATGATCACATCACTGCCGGTAAAATATGCCCCCGAGACCATCTCTTCGCCCTGGGCGCTCACGGTCAGTTCCAGTGCCGCTTCTCCTTTGTCTTCATTTGTCAGCGAAGACTGTTTCATCTTTATTTTTTCGTTGTCCCCTCCCATGTCCAGCTCGGCCTCTATGGTCTTTTCTCCGAGAACGGAATCGCTTGATTCCATTCCGAGAAATGCCTCAAGATCTGCTCCGGCCAGACCGCCGCCTGTCTTCAGGCTGTTGACGCAGTCTTTGGTTCCCTGTTTGAGAACATCCAGCGGGCTTTCGCCGCAGGCTGTGACTGTGAAAACTACCATGATACAAAGAACCAGCAGCGCCAGCGTTTTTTTGATACTCATAACATCATTCTCCTTTTAATAAAAATACTGCTTCATATATTATAATTCTTTATGGATATATCCACAAGATTATTCGCTTCCGTCTGCCGGTTTTTTTCTTATGATGCATATGAAAAGTCCCAGCAAACACCATATTGCCGCAAAAACAAGGGCCTTTATATATTCCGGGTCCCCCGAAAGAGCGGTCTGCATCCATCTTCCGGGCACCACTGCCGATATCAGTTCAAGACCGTATGCCCACTGGGGAAGGGGCACTATAAGTCCCGACATGGTACCGAACAAAAAAGTCAGGAAAGGTGCCGTAAGCATCAGTGCCATGAGGCTGCCCGACAATGTGCAGGCGCAAAGGGAAATCCCCAGAGTACCCACAAGGTATATCAGCATCATGGGCGCCGTGTGAAGGAACATTTCAAAGGTCCCTCCACTTATTACAGTTACAACTATAAACCCACCAAATACCATCGCAGCCGATGCCAGTCCCATGGAACCGAACATTCCGGCTGTTCCCATTCCTTCCCGGGCACTCCTTATGCGTATGCTCCTCTTTGACAGTTCCGTCATCCAGCTGCCGCTTATCAGTATATAAAAAAGTGCCAATACCAAATACCATGCCGCAGAAAAGGCGAACCACCCGGAGGCCTGTTTTTCAGTTTCATCGGTATCAAGTATGATCTGTTTTGTTTTGGCAGTGGATCCGTGTTTCCATATCTCCGCCATTTCCCTTCGGAAGGCTTTTTCGTCTTCTTCAGAAAATGCGATACCTTCTTTTTCAAGAAAATCGGACATCCGGCTGATCAGTGCTTCGTCCATCCACATTATCATTACATTGCTTATGACAGGCTCCGCCACCGTAGAACCGTATGCGGAAGAAGGTGCAAAATATATGTCCAGCACATCGCTGTATTCACCACCTGATATTTTTTCCGTAAAATCCTCATGGAGCATTACCACCACTTCAGCCTCATCTCCGGCCAGATCCTTCATGGCGGATTTTCTGCCGCTTTCATATATCTTAAGGTTTTCTTCCTTGCGAAGTTCACTTGTAAGTTTTTGTCCGTAATTTCCCCTGTCCATGTCCACCATGATGGCGGTAAGGTCGTTTTCATGCTCATGAAGTTTTTGATATCCCAGAGCAAGGGCCATGACAACTGCCAGGATGATTATGATCACAGAAAATCCGTCCTTGAGAAAAGCTTTCAGTCTTATTCCAAAAAGGCGATACCATTTCACAGGCTGTCACCTCTTTTCCTTATTAAAAAGATCCCTGCAGTCAGGGCCGCTGCGGTGAATATGAGAAGCTTTATCATGTCCGTACCGAACTGACCCATGTCAAAGGCAAAAATGGTGTTGGATATTATTCTCATGGCCGGTCTCATGGGCAGATATTCTCCCAGAAAATCAGTGAAATCCGACGAAGGCATCCGGTCTCCCAGTATGCCGCAGAGTATGCTCATGGCGATTATTATATAAAGACCTGTCCAAAGGGCCATATCCCGGCGCCGGCAAATAACTCCCGTCAGTACGGCAAGGGAAGAAAGGCAAAGGGAATAAAGCATCATTCCGGCCAGCAGGGCGAAAAATCCCACCTGCCCGGTATATCCCATGGATGCTCCTTCAGTCTGTATAAGAAGTCCCGCGGGAAAAAGCATCAGAAGGACCGGAGCAATGAAAAGTGCCCCCGATAATATCCTGGAAACAAAAAATCCCGTTGCGGTCTGTCCGTAAAAAATGCTTCTCCGCAGCAGGGACCCCGCCGTATCTCCCGCAGTTATGTGTATGACCGGCAGCATGGCCAAGGCGGCAAAAAGAGCAAATATGGCTCCTGTGTAATATTCTATCGGCAGATACTCTCCGGCCAGAGAAAGGGCTCCTTCCTTTCCCATGACCGCCCGTCTGTTCATATGTTCCGTGGTGCCGTACTCTATGGTGTCGGCGGCAAAGGCAGCTGCCTTTTTTTCAGAGATTCCCATCTCCTTCATTTTCTTTTCCGCCAGAGTTATGATGTTCTGGCTCTTGCCCACAGTCTCAAGGGTGCTGCTCAATGTTATTTCCACTGCGGCAAGATCAAGGCCATGGATCTCATACCCGATAAGCTCCGTCACAGCGTCCCCGCCTTTTGTCATTTTTTCGTAAAGATCAGGGCCCACATGTATAAGGACTTCCACGTCATCATTATCAAGCAGTTCCATGCCCTTCTCCATGCTGTCGACCGGATAGGGCATGGCGATATCCTTTAGGGCATCGGAATATGCCAGCCTGTTTATATATGTATTTACAGCCTCGTGTTTATCTTCGTTAAAAATTGCATACTTGGTCAGAAGACCTTTGGAAGTGATTATGGTGGGTGCGATAATGGACGAAAAGATAAGAAGGACCACCACCGGTGCCAGCAGGCACAAGGCAACTACAGCCTTGCCGGAAAACAGTCTTTTCAGATCTATCCGCAGCATTTTCATAGGCCCTCTCCTGTTTCTGTGGCCTTTTCCCTTGGATCCTCTGCTGAGCCATCTGCGGCGTTTCCCCTTGGATCCTCTGCTGAGCCATCTGCGGCGTTTCCCCTTGGATCCTCTACAACGACTCCGTCTTTCAAAAGGATTTTTTTGTCTGCCACAGACAAAAGCTGGCCCTTGTCATGCCCTGAAATTATTATACCCACACCCTGCCTTTTTTTCTCTTCCAGCATCTTTAAGATACGGCAGACGGTGTCTTCGTCAAGACCTGTAAGGGGCTCGTCCAGTATCATGAATTTATACTCGCCCATTAAGGCGGCCGCAAAGTTCACTCTCCTTTTCATTCCACCGGAAAGCTTTATTATCTTTTTGCCCTCCATTTCTTTTAAATGAAATGTTTCTTCCAACTCATCTATGCGGGCATCTGTGGCCTCCTTTGAAAGGCGGGACCAGCA